>NZ_JABWQR010000017.1:0-137377 GCF_014270125.1 Pseudomonas sp. SWRI99
TGCGCAGCGCTCACTAGCTTTTGGGCCTGCTTCGCAGCCCAGCGGGAGCAAGCTTGCACCGGTAATCCTGCGCTGACACTTTCCTGTGGCGAGGGAGCTTGCTCCCGCTTGAGTGCGCAGCGCTCACTAGCTTTTGGGCCTGCTTCGCAGCCCAGCGGGAGCAAGCTTGCACCGGTAATCCTGCGCTGACACTTTCCTGTGGCGAGGGAGCTTGCTCCCGCTTGAGTGCGCAGCGCTCACTAGCTTTTGGGCCTGCTTCGCAGCCCAGCGGGAGCAAGCTCCCTCGCCACAGTTTATTGCCTAAGCGGCTTACACCGCCGCTTTGCGCAACGTCGCCATAAACGCCGCCGCACCGATGAACAGCCCGGCAAACGTGCGGTTCATGCGCTTCTGTTGTTTCGGTGTGCGCAGCAGGCGCAGCACCTTCGACGCCAGCCCGGTGTAGCCGGCCATGACGATCAGATCGACGCAAATCATCGTCACGCCAATCACCAGATACTGAATCAGCAGCGGTTCATGCGGGTTGATGAATTGCGGCAGCACCGCGAGCATGAATATCAGAGCCTTGGGGTTGCTGATGTTCACCAGGAAACCACGGAATACCAGCGCCAGCGGCTTGCCGATCGGTCGCACCGCTGCGTCATCGCTCATGTCCATGGGCAACGCGCGCCATTGCTTGATCGCCAGATAAACGAGATAGGCCACGCCGAACCATTTGATCGCATAAAACGCCGTGGCCGAGGCGGTGAGGATCGCACCGACACCGGCGCCGACAATCGCAATCTGCACGGCGAGGCCGACTTGCAGACCCAGGGCGTTCCAGTAACCGCGCCAGAAGCCGTATTGCAATCCGCTGGACATCGACGCAATGGCGCCGGCGCCCGGGGACAGACTGATCACCCAGCAGGCGGCAAAAAACGCCAGCCATGTTTGAAGCTCCATCGCACACCTCGACTGATGCTTGTGGCAAATGCCTAAGCTAATGCGGCTTCGCGTGGATGACTACCGATTTCTTGCTGAAGGTTGCAGGTGCGGCTAATGGCCCCTTCGCAAGCAGGCTCGCTCCCACAGGAAAACGCATTTCAAATGTGGGAGCGAGCCTGCTCCGGGCGGCGTTCCGACGAAGGCGTCGGAACTGACGCCACGAAATTACTTCTCGAAGCCACTCGACGGAAACACATCCGTCCCGCGCCAGCGCCGCACCGAACGCTGGAAGAACAAGCTGTTCGGCACCTGCACCATCGCGCTACCCGTGCCCAGCTCTTCCGCCTCGATCAACGTGGTGTAGAGCAGATTGATCGCCACCACTCGCCCTTTCACGCCCGGCTTGTCCGTGGTGTCCACCAGTTCGACCACGTCGCCCAGGCGAAACGGCCCGACGGTGAAGATCAGAACCGCACAGAGCAGGTTCGACAGCACGCTCCACATCGCGAAGAACGCCACCGCCGCCACCGCGACGAACCCCGACAAGGCAGTCCACAGCACCGTCGCCGACACCCCGAGACGTTCCAGCACGAAGATCAGCGCGCTGCCCATGATCAACCAGCGCAGCACGCCACGCAGCGGCATCAGCAGCTGCGGCGGGAACGAATAGCGCTGGCCCAGGCCGGTCAGGACTCTGGCGACGAAGCGCTGGGCGAGGTAGCCCGCCAGCAGGATCAACAAAATCTGCACACCGAGCCAGATCGGCTCGACCCACATCGCTGGCAGCGGCAGTTTGAAGGCTTCCATCAGGACAACGCCTCCAGCTCCGCCTGCATGCTTTCCAGCGTTTCCAGCGCTTGCATCCACGCCTCTTCCAGCTCGGCTTCACGAATCTTCAGCCTGGCCTGCTCGGCCAGCAGATCACGCAATTCGTTCTTGCGCGCCGGTTCGTAGATATCGCTGTCGCCAAGGCTGGCATCGACCTTGGCGAGTTTTTCGTGGAGCTTGCCCAGTTCGGCTTCAAGCTTGTCGGCCTCGCGTTTGTGCGGGGCCAGTTGTTGGCGCAACGCTGCTGCTGCCTGACG
This sequence comes from Pseudomonas sp. SWRI99, assembly GCF_014270125.1. Lineage (NCBI taxonomy): Bacteria > Pseudomonadati > Pseudomonadota > Gammaproteobacteria > Pseudomonadales > Pseudomonadaceae > Pseudomonas > Pseudomonas sp. SWRI99. The sequence goes on from NZ_JABWQR010000017.1 coordinate 2,010, forward strand.
CTGAGCTTTCTTGTCGGTCTTGTCCGGGTTGACCGGTGTGTTGCTGACCGGCGCATTGCGCTGACGGTATTCCACCAGCCAGCGTGCGTAGTCTTCGAGATCGCCGTCGAATTCTTCGACCTTGCCATCGGCGACCAGATAGAAGTTATCGGTGGTGCTCTTGAGCAAATGCCGATCGTGGGACACCACCAGCACCGCGCCGCTGAATTCCTGCAACGCCATGGTCAGCGCCAGGCGCATTTCCAGGTCAAGGTGGTTGGTCGGTTCGTCGAGCAGCAGCAGATTCGGCCGTTCCCAGGCGATCAACGCGAGGGCCAGACGCGCCTTCTCGCCACCGGAAAAATTCAGCACCGGCTCATCGATGCGCGCGCCACGGAAGTCAAAGCCACCGAGGAAATCGCGCAGGGTCTGCTCACGCTCGCCCGGCGCCAGACGCTGCAAGTGCAGCAACGGGCTGGCCTTGGAATCGAGCGAGTCGAGTTGATGCTGGGCGAAATAGCCGACCACGGTGTTCTCGCCACGGGTCAGGCGCCCGGCCAGCGGTTCCAGCTCGCCGGCGAGGTTCTTGATCAGCGTCGACTTACCCGCACCGTTCGGCCCGAGCAGGCCAATCCGTGCACCCGGGGTCAGTTGCAGCTTGACCTTCTCCAGGATGGTTTTGTCGCCGTAGCCCAGGCGCGCATCGGACAAATCGATCAGCGGACTGGAGATTTTCGTCGACTCGCGGAAGACGAAATCGAACGGCGAATCGACGTGGGCCGCCGACAGCTCTTCCATGCGCTCAAGTGCCTTGATCCGGCTCTGCGCCTGACGGGCCTTGGTCGCCTGAGCCTTGAAGCGGGCGATGTAACTTTCCATGTGCGCACGTTGCGCCTGCTGCTTCTCGTAGGCCTGTTGCTGCTGGGCCAGACGCTCGGCACGGGCGCGTTCGAACGCGGTGTAGCCGCCACGGTAGAGCGTCAGTTTGCGTTGATCGACATGCGCCACGTGGTCGACGACTTCGTCGAGGAAGTCGCGGTCGTGGGAAATCAGCAGCAAGGTGCCCGGATAGTTTTTCAGCCAGTCTTCGAGCCAGATGATCGCATCGAGGTCGAGGTGGTTGGTCGGTTCGTCGAGCAGCAACAGGTCCGAGGGGCACATCAAGGCTTGCGCCAGGTTCAGACGCATCCGCCAGCCACCGGAGAAATCGCCGACCTGACGATCCATCTGCTCGTTGGTGAACCCAAGCCCGGCGAGCAGCTTGCGCGCTCGCGCGTCGGCGGTGTAGCCGTCGGCGCTGTCGAGTTCGGCGTGCAGACGGGCCAGTGCGGTGCCGTCGTGGGCCTGCTCGGCGACAGCGAGGTCGCGTTGCACCTCGCGCAGTCGCAGGTCGCCATCGAGCACATAGTCGACTGCCAGGCGCTCGAGGGTGTCGACCTCTTGGCGCATGTGCGCGATGCGCCAGTCGGCCGGCAGCAGGCAGTCGCCCGAGTCCGGATGCAACTCGCCGCGCAGCAAGGCGAACAGGCTGGATTTGCCGGCACCGTTGGCGCCGATGAGGCCGGCTTTGTGGCCGGCGTGCAGGGTCAGCTCGGCGTCTTCTAGCAGACGTTGCGGGCCACGCTGTAAAGTCAGGTTCTGAAGTCGGATCATAATGGCGGCGGAGTCTACCAGCTTCGCTCACAACTGGCGCGAGTAGCACGATGTCCTCTGACCTGTGGAGCTTTGCCCTTAATGTCTACGCCCGACCGGGCGTCGAAAATGCCTGCCTGCAACTGCAAACGGCGGGGGCCAACGTCTGCCTGCTGTTGTGCGGCTTGTGGCTGGAACACCGTGGGGTCGCTTGCGATGAACAACGCGTGCGCCAGCTTCAGGCGCTGACCGAGCCCTGGGATCGCGACGTCGTGCAGCCACTGCGTGCAGTGCGCCTGCAATGGAAAGCCGCAGCCTTGGAAGATGCGCTGTTGCAAGGCATGCGCGAGCAAATCAAATCACTCGAACTTGAGGCAGAACGCGCGTTGCTGTCGCGGCTTGAGGGGATAGCGCAGGGGTGGGCGCGAAACGCCAGTGGTTCACTGACCTGGCTTGAAGGCCTGGCCGGCGCTGCCGCCAGCCCGAACCGCGACGCGCAGCACTTGCAGCGCGTCGCGGCGACCGGCACTTAGGAAGCGCTGGACGGGGTGCTGCTGACGCTCGACACAGCGGCTGGCGTTGGCGCCGGGGCAGTGGTCGAGTTGGCGGCGGGGGCCGGTGCGGCGGTCGAAGCCGACGGCGCCGCAGTGGCTGGCTTCGCGGCTGGAGCCGGTTTGGCGGCTGCTGGCTTGGCAACCGCCGGCTTTTTCACGGCAGGCTTCGCGGCGGGTTTGGCTGCTGGCTTGGCGGCAGGTTTTGCCGCAACAGGCTTGGCGGCAGTCGCTGGTTTAGCCGCGGCGGCCGGTTTCGCGGCGGGCTTGGTTGCCGGTTTCGCGGCTGCTTTCACGGCGGGTTTTGCGGCTGGCTTGGCAGCGGGTTTTGCCGCTGCTTTTGCGGCCGGTTTGGCGGCAGCAGGTTTCGCAGCGGGCTTGGCCGCAGCGGTTTTCGCAGCAGGTTTTGCGGCGGGTTTGGCGACCGCTTTGGCGGCGGGTTTGGCGGCTGCGGCTTTCGCCGGGGCTGCTTTGGTAGCAGCGGGTTTAGCCGCTGGCTTGGCCGCGACAGTTTTGCTGGCCGGCTTGGCGGCAGCGGGTTTTGCAGCGCTTGTAGCAGCCGGTTTTTTCGCCGCCGGTTTGGCCACGGTTTTAGCCGTCGGTTTTGCCGCCACTTTCACCGGTGCCTTGGCAGCAGGCTTGGCCGCAGCCGTCTTCGCTACAGGTTTGGCAGCAGCCGGTTTGGCCACGGCTTTCTTCGCCGGTGCCGCCGCCGGTTTGGCCGAACGGGCGGACAATACTTTGCCCACGGCTTCTTGCACGCGGCCAACACCTTGGGCCAGTTTCAGGCTTTCCTGGGCATCGCGCTTGAGTTGCAGAATGTAGCTGCGCGTGTCGGACTGACGATCCTTCAGGGCATCGAGCAGCTCTTCCAGTTCCTGCACGGCGGCCTTGGCTTTGTTCTGTGCCTTGGCTTTACCGGCGGTGGCTGCATCCTGCAATTTGGTGCGCGACTTGTGCAGTTTTTCTTGCGCCTTGCCGCGTTGCTTTTCCAGTTTGGCGAGCAGTTTTTCAGCATCAGCCAAGGCTTGGGAGCAAGCGTTTTCCAAATGCTCGAGCAGGCTGCCCGAGAGTTGTTGGAGTAAGTGCAACGGAGTATTTACAGGCTTCTTGGTGGCCGACATGGTTTACCTCCTGGCTGACGTGGGTGCGGCTCATACTAGACCTCTGCTGATACCGCCGCTAGGGCATCTTGACAGTATCGAAACCGTTGCGTTGCACCGAAGCGAAAATGTCATGCGCGAAAACAAAAGCAGTTCACCGTTGCAGCCGTTCGCGCTGGCATAATCCAGCGCATCTCAGGACGGAGAGTGCCGATGTCGCGCTACTTTTTTTTAACCCTCTGCCTGGTTTTTTCGGCGGCCCACGCCACTGAAAAAACCACGGCCAACGATGCTCACGACCTGGCTTACAGCCTCGGGGCCAGCCTCGGTGAGCGCCTGCGCCAAGAGGTGCCGCAGCTGCAGATCCAGGCGCTGATCGAAGGCCTGCAACAGGCTTATCAGGGTAAGCCACTGGCATTGAGTGAAGCGCGCATCGAACAGATTCTGGCCGAACATGAATCGCAAAATGCCGAACAGTCATCGCGCTCTTCAAGCGATGCGGCGATGGCAAACGAGCAACGTTTTCTCAGCGCGGAAAAAGCCAGACCCGGCGTGAAGGAACTGGCCGATGGCATCCTGCTGACTGAGCTCGCTCCGGGCACCGGCGCCAAGGCCGGCCCCGACGGAAAAGTGCAGGTGCTGTATATCGGCAGGCTGCCGGACGGCACTGTCTTCGATCAGAACACTCAGCCACAGTGGTTCAATCTAGACAGTGTGATCGCCGGCTGGCGCACCGCATTGCAGAACATGCCGGTGGGCGCCAAATGGCGACTGGTGATTCCTTCGGATCAGGCGTATGGCGCCGACGGTGCCGGCGACTTGATCGCGCCGTTCACGCCTTTGGTGTTCGAAGTGGAATTGCGCGGCGCGACCCATTGAGCAGGCAATAAAAAACGGTGCGCCTGGGGCGCACCGTTTTTTTGATCAGGGTTCGGATCAGGCCTGAACCGCCGCTTCTTCCTTGTGCGCGTTATGCAGCACTTCAATCAGGCAGTCTTCGAGCTCGAAGCGCTCGTGCAGCAGTCCGCCCAGCTCCTTGAACTTCTCGGCAACGCATTTGCCTTCTTCGCACAGATCGTTGAAGGCGAGCAGCTTCTCGGTAATCACATCGATACGTGGATAAATCGTATCGGCGAGTTCCAGGCCGCGCTTGTCATTGAACGCCTTGGCTTCGCCGGTGAGCTGTTCGTAGATTTCGAAGTGGCCGGCCGAGACGTAATCGACCAGCACACCGCAGAATTCCAGCAAAGGCTTGCGGCTCTCCGACAGTGCCTCAGGCTTGTCACCGAGCAGGTCATAGACCCTGATCAGTTCTTCACGCTCCTGTAACCAGCGGTCGATCAGCAGATGAACTCCACCCCAACGTTCCTGAGCATTCTGACAACTTTCGAGCATGGCGATCTCTCTTCCCTTGTGGGTCATGCTGCTCTACACCCGCGTCCCGCTTCTGATTTTGGCTTGTGGGGATGGTCGGGCAGAGCGTCATCGAGCAACATAATTCCAATGACACGTGCCGGCCAGATTATGCCCGCACGCCTATGGCTTCAAGGTACGCAGGAGATAAAGTTCATACAAGTGTTTAATCCCTCAGCAGCACCGGGTGCGACGCTTCGCCGCTGAACGGGCGTTGTAGAGCATTCCAGGCCAGCCGCAACAATTGGTACACCGCGAGTATCGAGACCGCGACAAAGAACAACAGGCTCCACTCCGGAATGCTCAGGTCAAACAATGTCCAGGAAATTTCCGCGCAGTCGGCACCGCCATTAAACATCCGTTGCAAGGCGCACACCCACGGCAGGGCACTGAACAGCGGCTCGGCGGCGGGTGTGCATTTGACCATCTGCAACAGCGGATCACTCTGAATCAACACTTGCCGCCAGGCTGCCGTGGTCCCGCCAAGGCTGGCGCCCAGCGCACACAGCCAGTAGAGCCCAAGACCGGCACGCCGGGGGCCGTGCACCGCCGCCACACCACAGCAAATGCACAGCAGCGTAAGGAACAGGCGCTGCACCAGGCACAGGCTGCACGGCGTCAGACCGACCGTGTATTCAAGGTAATAAGAAGCTCCCAGAGCAAAGGCTCCTGCAATGAAAGCCATGAAGAACAAGGAGCGTGAGCAGGCCAACGACATGGCTTTTCCGTAACAGTAGAGACAGAGGGTTACGGTAGAGGAAAGCGTGTCAGCCTTTCAAGGCGAGGCCCTGCCGACAGTTCACCAGAGGTGTAGGGAAAACCCGACAGGTTCAAGAGGAATATGGGTAACGCGCCGTAGGACTTTTTACCGAGCGCGCGACGAAGTTAAAAAGAATGTACGAGGGAGCCGCCTCCCTCGTCACTTCAGATGCGCGCGGAAACCGGCAGTGGCGCGGCCAGCAGGCGCTCATCCAGCAGGCCCAGACCTTCCTGGAACAACTGATTGCTGCGTTCGGTATCGCCCAGCTGCGCCAGCAAGCGCGCCAGCTCCGCACAGGTCTCGGGATTGCGCTGCAACTGCAGGCTGCTCTCCAGATAGTCTCTCGCCTTGCCCCACAGACTGGCTTGCAGACACAGGCGTCCCAGGGTCAGCAGCAGGCTCGGATCGGCCGGGTGTTCCTTGAGCCAGCCTTCGGCGGTTTGCAGTTGGCGTACCGGGTCGCTGCCACGGACCAAGCCGTAGAGACGCGCCAAATGGCTGTCGTACTTGCGTTTGAGGGCCGTACGCAGCACTTCTTGCGCCTCGACCTGAGCACCCAGCTGACGCAATTGTTCGGCATAGGCCAACACCAGCGGCGGCTCTTGACGCTGCGCCGCGGTGAGCTGCTCCCAGGCGCGTTTCAGCGATTGCAGACCCACCGTGCCATCGTCTTCACGCTGCGCCGCCAACGACAGGTTTTCACCCCAGGCGCGACGCTCCAGCTCGGCCAGTTCAGCCGGTGGCAGCACTTTGTCCTTGCGCAGTTCCGGCAGCAAGCGAATCACCGCCGACCACTCACCCCGCTGCTGATACAGCCGCTGCAACTGGCGCAAGGTCTGTGCGCTGCGCGGGTGCCGCTCATGCATGGCTTGCAGCGTCACCAGTGCGCCATCGGTATCGCCGCGATCGGTCTGCAATTGTGCATGGCTCAAGGCAATCGCCAGTTCAGCCTGAGGCTGACGCTCCAGTGCGCGTTCGAGCAGGCGGTCGCATTCTTCGTAATGACCTTGCTCGTTGGCCGCACGGGCCGCACCCAGATAAAACAACAGCGGCTGCCGCTCGGCTTCCGCTGCGCGGGTCAGATGCCGCTGCGCACTGGCCCAGCGCCCTTCCGCCAGATCCAGTTGACCGTGCTCGATTGCCACCTGCACGCGACGACTGCGGTTGCGCCGCGACCATGGATTGACCACGCCAGTGGAAGTCATGATCAGCTCGACCAGCGCCTTGATCCCCCAGAACAGCAGCCACAGCACCGCGACCACTGCCAGTGTCGCCCACAGGCTCGACTCATAGCGGAAACTCTTATAGGCAACCAGCACATATCCGGAGTGTTCAGCAATCGCCAGGCCCAGCGCCGCCGTCGCCGCGATCACCAGAAACACGATCACATACAGGCGTTTCATGGCGTCGCCTCCTGCGCGGCATTGCCGGCAGGTCTGGCAAACGGTTTCACCGATTCTTCAGCGTTGACGTTGCGCCGCTGCAGATACGCCTGCACCGCGCTCAGGGTGCCAGCCAGATCGGGGGTGACGACCGTGACCGGCTCCTTGCTCAACTCGCCGACCTGCTCAAGCATCACTTTGCTTTGCGGATTGTCCGGATTGAAGTTGCCCTTGAGCACATCACGCGCCTCGGCCAGCGCCTGGGTGTAGACCGCCGCCTGACCGTTGAGCGCCGCCCACTGCGCCTGCTCCAGCGCCAGGCTCAGGGCCAGGCGGACCTGGCTCAGGCTCTGCCCGGCCAGCAGCGGCCGTACATTCTTGTCCGCGTTGAAGTCGATACGGAGGTAGCGCGAAACCTGATCCCACCACTGCGCCCAGCGACTGGCGCCATCACCGTCAGCGGTCAAGCCCAGCAGCGACTCACCGCGGTCCTTGTACTCCGGAGCCAGTTCGGTGAGGTCGATAACCTGATCGCGCAGCGCACCGAGGCGCAGGAATAATCCGGTCCGGTCCGGCTGCTCAGTGCTGCGCAACGCGACAAGGGTTTTCGCCACTTGCTCACGAGCGGCGAAGGCGCCCGGATCGTTCTGTTCGCGGAGAATTTCGTCGGCGCCCTGCACCAGCGCCTGAGCGCTGCTGATGTCCTGCAACGCCGACAGACGCAGACTGGCGAGGCGCAACAGGTGCTCGGCCTCGGCCAGACGCCAGTCCTTGCGACTGGCCCCCAGGACCGTTTCCAGACGCTGATTGAGGCGCTGCTGATCACCTTGCAGTTGCGTCACCAGACGTTGGCGCTCGGCAAGCTCGTCGGCGCCGGGCAACTGCGCGAGGCGCTCGGTCAGGCGCTGCTCGTTGAGCTTCAGACTCTGCGCCTGATCGTTCAAGGCCTGCACCTGAGCGGACTGCTGTTGGGTATTGGTTTGCAGGTGGCGTACCTGCCAGACACCCCAGCCGCCGATCGCCACGCCAGCGGCGCCGAGCAGCACGGCGACTATGGCCAGTCCATTGCCCCGGCGCGGGTCTTTGGCCGGCGCTGGCGTTTCAACCTGGGCATCGGTCACAGGTTGCACATCATCTTTAGGCAAGGCTGTTTCGCTCACGTATCCATCCTTTGCATCAGAAAACGGGCGCGGGATGTTCCCGCAACGCCGTCAGCAAAGCCGCGGCACTGGCGCCACGACAATCCACAACTGTCTGGGCCCCGGCGGCACATGCCAGCTCGGCCACCCTGGGGCTTGGTACAAACAACGGCAACCGCGCAATCGTCGGCCAGACCTCGCCGGCCATTTCGCGCAGGTGCTCGAAACCCTGTCCACTGCTGACCACCAGCCCGTTCAAGCGTTCCGCTTCGATCCGCCGTGGCAGCTCGTTCGGGGCGTAGGCTGGCAGGTCGCGCCGGTACAACTCCAGATACTCGACACTAGCACCAAGCGCGCGCAGGCGCTCGGCGAGCAGTTCACGCCCGCCCTCGCCGCGCAGGATCAATACCTGCGCACCGGGCTGGCTGATCGCCTCGCGCAGACGCGGCAGTTGCAGCAAGGCTTCGCTGTCGTCGCCGTCCGCCGAGAAGCTCACATCGAGACCGTGCTCGCGAAGAATTTCTGCGGTCGCCGCGCCGACACTGAACCATGGCCTCGCCAATGACGACATGCCTGCGGACTTAAGCAAATCCACTGCGATCCGCGCCGCCGGCTTGCTGACCACAATCACCGCGTCGCAAGCCGGCAGCCGCGCAATCGCCTGACGCATTGTGGCAGAGACCGGCAACGGAGCAATTTCCAAAAGCGGCAGGCAACTGCTGAAAATCCCCTCTGCGGCCAACGTCGCAGCCAGCGCCGCACAGTCGTCCGCAGGGCGCGTCAGCAGCAGGCGCCAGCCCGTCACTCGTGACCTGCCTCGCCGTAAACCGCTTTGAGGATGTCGTCGGCACCCTGGCTGAGCAAGGCTTCGGCAACCTTCACGCCCAACGCTTGGGCATCGACCCGCGGCGCCCTGGCTTCGGCGCTGAGCAGCTTGCCGCCGCTGGGCTCGCCGACCAGACCACGCAACCACAATTGCTCGCCCTCAAGCACGGCGTAGCAGGCGATCGGCACTTGGCAGCCGCCATTCAAATGTTTGTTGAGGGCACGCTCGGCGGTGACGCGCGAGGCGGTATCGGCGTGATGCAGCGGTGCAAGCAAGGCGTGGATGTCTGTATCGGCGCTGCGGCACTCGATGCCGACCGCGCCCTGACCACCGGCCGGCAAGCTGTCATCGACACTGATTGCCGAGGTGATGCGGTCTTCGAACCCCAGACGAATCAGCCCCGCCGCGGCAAGAATGATCGCGTCGTATTCGCCAGCATCGAGTTTGGCCAGGCGGGTGTTGACGTTGCCGCGCAGAAAGCGGATTTGCAGGTCCGGACGGCGCGTCAGCAATTGCGCCTGACGACGCAAACTGGAAGTGCCGACGATGGCGCCGGCCGGCAACGCGTCGAGGCTTTCGTAAGTATTGGAAACGAAGGCATCGCGCGGGTCTTCTCGCTCGCAGATGCAAAAAAGGCCGAGGCCTTCAGGGAAGTCCATCGGCACATCTTTCATCGAGTGCACGGCAATATCCGCTTCATTTTCCAGCAGCGCGGTTTCCAGCTCCTTGACGAACAGCCCCTTGCCACCAATCTTCGACAGCGGTGAGTCGAGCAGCTTGTCGCCGCGACTGACCATGGGCACCAGTGTCACCAGCAAACCCGGATGGGCTGCCTCAAGACGGGCTTTGACGTATTCGGCCTGCCAGAGGGCCAGCGCACTTTTACGGGTGGCGATGCGGATTTCGCGAGAGGACATGGATCAATCCGTACTGAATAGATACGGCGGATAATAACAGCTCAGCCAAATCCACTTTGACTTGAATCAGAAATGGCGTGGCCTCCCTGGCCTGAAATGCCTGATGAACAGTCGCAAGCGCCCCCCGCAATGACCAGGGTTTACAGGCCCTGCATCATTTTGCGCACACCGGCCACATGCCGACGGCTGACGATCAGCGCATCGCCATTGAGGCCTTTGAGGAACAACTGGAAATGACCCAGCGGTGTGCGTTGCAGGCGCTCGATACGGTCGCGGGCGACCAGCGCATTACGATGGATACGCACGAAGCGTTCGCCAAACTCGTCCTCGAGCGCCTTGAGCGGTTCGTCCAGCAGCACTTCACCGGCTTCGTGGCGCAAGGTCACGTATTTGTGGTCGGCGATGAAGTAGACCACCTGATCCAGCGGGATCAGTTCAATACCTTTGCGGGTGCGGGCGCTGATATGGCTGCGCGGACCGTTGCCACTTTCGGCAGCGGGCCGGGTCAGGGCGGAGAGTTGCGCCCGGTTGGGACGGTCGGCCCGTTTCAGGGCGTCCTGCAAGTGTTCGGTTCGCACGGGTTTCACCACATAGCCCACGGCGCTGGCCTGCAGGGCTTCCACGGCAAATTCATCGGGACTGGTGCAAAACACCACGGCGGGCGGCGTTTCTCGTTCGCACAGTCGGGCAGCCACCTGCAGGCCATCGAGGCCCGGCATGCGGATATCGAGCAAGACGATATCCGGCTTGTGGCTGTCAATCAGCGCTAACGCCTCCTCGCCATTCGTGGCGCCGGGCTCCAGGACTGTATAACCCTCAAGTTCGCTCACCATTCGGCTGAGGCGCTCGCGAGCCAGGGGTTCGTCATCAACGATCAGGACATTCATATTGCGCTGGATTCCTGCGTGAGTCTCGCACAAGGATAGCGTAGACAGGTGAAGTGACGTCCGTCACCGCGATCCACGCTAAGACTAGCCCGAGCGCCAAAAAGTGCCGTACGTCGGCCAGCAATATTTGCCAGTGTCCGGGTCGTACTGCTCAGAGCCCGCTGTTTCCTGCGTTTCTCACGGGGTTGACGCAAGGACAACTCACCCGCCCCCTCTTTTTATAGCCAGTGGCCAGACCTTCACATGATCCGCATTCGCACCGACCCTTCTGTCCACTGTAGACGTTCGTCGGAACGATATTGCTCAATCGAAAAATATCCTTTCGTAAATTCTTCGCAGGCAAGGCCGGACATGCCTGACACATCGCGAAAAAACCTGTCGACCGGTGTCAGCGACAGGATTGGCAACCCTGTTATTATCCGCGCCAGCGTTTCACGCCTTCTTTCTTCAAGCCGATACGAGCGAATTCATGAGCACTGACAAGACCAATCAGTCCTGGGGCGGCCGCTTCAGTGAACCCGTCGACGCCTTCGTCGCCCGCTTCACCGCCTCCGTCACTTTCGACCAGCGCCTGTATCGCCACGACATCATGGGTTCGATCGCCCACGCCTCCATGCTGGCCAAGGTCGGCGTGCTGACCGATGCCGAGCGCGACAGCATCATCGATGGCCTGAACACGATTCAGGGCGAAATCGAGGCGGGCCAGTTCGACTGGCGTGTCGATCTCGAAGACGTGCACATGAACATCGAAGCGCGCCTGACCGATCGCATCGGCGTCACCGGCAAAAAGCTGCACACCGGGCGCAGCCGCAACGACCAGGTCGCTACCGATATCCGTCTGTGGCTGCGTGACGAAATCGACCTGATCCTCGCGGAAATTACCCGCCTGCAAAAAGGCCTGCTGGAACAGGCCGAGCGTGAAGCGGCGAGCATCATGCCGGGCTTCACTCACCTGCAGACCGCGCAACCGGTGACCTTCGGCCACCACATGCTGGCCTGGTTCGAAATGCTCAGCCGCGATTACGAGCGCCTGGTCGACTGCCGCAAGCGCACCAACCGCATGCCGCTGGGCAGCGCTGCGCTGGCCGGCACCACCTACCCGATCGATCGCGAATACACCGCGCAATTGCTGGGGTTCGACGCCGTTGGCGGCAACTCGCTGGATAACGTCTCCGATCGCGATTTCGCCATTGAATTCTGTTCGGCCGCGAGCATCGCCATGATGCACCTGTCGCGCTTCTCCGAAGAACTGGTGCTGTGGACCAGCGCGCAGTTCCAGTTCATCGACCTGCCCGACCGCTTCTGCACCGGCAGCTCGATCATGCCGCAGAAGAAAAACCCTGACGTGCCCGAGCTGGTGCGCGGCAAGACCGGCCGGGTGTTCGGTGCACTGATGGGCCTGCTGACCCTGATGAAAGGCCAGCCGCTGGCCTACAACAAGGACAATCAGGAAGACAAGGAACCGCTGTTCGACGCCGCCGATACCCTGCGTGACTCGTTGCGCGCCTTTGCCGACATGATCCCGGCGATCAAGCCTAAACACGCGATCATGCGTGAAGCGGCCCTGCGCGGTTTCTCCACCGCGACCGATCTGGCGGACTACCTGGTACGCCGTGGCCTACCGTTCCGCGACTGCCACGAGATCGTAGGTCATGCGGTGAAATACGGCGTCGACACCGGCAAGGACCTGGCGGAGATGAGCCTGGAAGAACTGCGTCAGTTCAGCGATCAGATCGAGCAGGACGTGTTTGCCGTGTTGACCCTGGAAGGCTCGGTGAATGCCCGCGACCATATCGGCGGGACTGCGCCGGCGCAGGTCAAAGCTGCTGTGGCGCGCGGTCAGGCGTTGATCGCCAGCCGCTAAAAGCATCGCGAGCAGGCTCACTCCTACAGGGGAACGCATTCCAATTGTAGGAGTGAGCCTGCTCGCGATAGCTTTTTTCAGTCCACCGCAAATCTCACTTCTTGGCAGCAACCATCGCCAAAAACGCCGGCATCGCCGCATCCTTGTCCGCGGCAATCTTCTGCACATGCGCGTTCTGCTCAAGCCGTTCCAGCAGTGCCTTCGCCCCTGGCATCTCGGCGAGCAAATCAATCCCGAACAGCTTCTGCCCGACCGCACACGCCAGCGGCACGCTGTAGAGGAAATACAAGTCGGCAATGCTCAGGCTATCGCCCGCCACGTACGGGGCAAACTTGCCGTGACGGCCCAGCGCAGCAAAGCCCAGCAGCAACTCGGTTCTGGTCTTTTCCTTGATTGCCTCTGGCAGGGTCATGCCGAAGAATGCCTCGCCGTAACAGGCACGGCCCGGCAGTTCGATGTACAGCTCGATCTCCTTGGCGATCGCCAGCACTTGGGCACGAGCGAACGGATCGCTCGGCAACAATGGCGTGCCTCGCTGGGTCTGTTCCAGGTATTCAAGGATGATCGCCGTCTCGTTGATGAAGCCGGCATCGACGCCCAGCACCGGGACCTTGCCGCGCGGGCTGATGGCCAGTGATTCCAGGGTTTGCGTCGGGTAGAAGGTCACCTCTTCGAAGGGCAGGCCTTTTTCCAGCAGCGCCAGTTTGACCATGTTGTAGTAATTGCTGACAGCGAATCCGTAGAGTTTGAACATCACAGAGCCTCCAGGCCGTGCGGGGTGGGCAGTGCCTGTTTATAGATCGCGACGGCGTTTCCCGCCAGCAGCATCACGCCACTGAATGCAGGTAAACTGGCGCCCTTACCTAAAGGAGCCTGCCATGAGCGAGCCGACAGATATCGTCAATGATGATGACGAAGAAGCATTCACCGAGGCGACCCTGATCGAAGCCATCGAGAACCAGATCGAGAGCGGCAACCCGCCAGCGGCCAAAGCGACTTTTAACAAACTGACGCTGGTGGGCACGGAGCGCGACGAGATCCTTGAACTGATGGCGCATGTGTTGGCTTACGAGATTGACGCGATGCTGGATGAAGACCGTCCGTTCGACACTCAATGGTACGAAGCGGCGCTGCGGGCGCTGCCTGAGCTGCCTGAGCTGCCACCGGAAAAGCAGTAACGCCCCCGATCCTGTAGGAGTGAGCCTGCTCGCGATTACGTTCTTTCAATCACATCACCGTCGACTGGAAGAATGCAATCGCGAGCAGGCTCACTCCTACAAGGTTTGTTACGCATCCCTCCAGCCATCTCCTGCCGCCGGACTACACTGGAATCCGCCTCAAGACAAAATCCCTGAGCTGAGCACTGGACATGCCGCACCAGCGGGTTCACCTTAGGGGCGCTGTCGTCCAATTCCTAGAAAGTCTGGAGTCCTTATGTCGCTTACCCCTGAGTTGGTTGCCGAACTGGAAGTCCTTGCACTCTTTCCCCTGGACAGTTCCCAGGAAGGTCTGAAAATTCATCAGACCGCTGCCCCCAAACACATCGCCGCTGCCCAGCGCCTGTTTGATAAAGACCTCACCGATCAGCCCGATGGCGGCTATCTGACCAGCCTCGGTCGCGATGCCGCGCAAAACGTGCAGACCGTGCTGACGATTCTGAAAGAGCAAGAAACCGCCTGATCCCCCTGACTTTGCCCACGGGAACTCCTGCCACGGGATTTCCGCGGGCCCGCTTGGTCTGTGCGGGAAAAATCTGACAGCAAAAACCAAATTCAGCTTAAACGTCCCGCTGTGCTAAGGCTAAACTGCCTTCCATTCCGAGACCCTCTACGTCCGAGCCTGCGAGCCGGTTTGAGCTGACATGACGCGCACCCACGAAATCCGCCCCGACCTGGACGAGGGAATCGACCGCAAGGTACTCAGCCAGCTGCGCGCGCGTTTTCTCAAACTCAATGAAGGTCGCCTGGGCCGCGCGCTTGAAGGCTTGTCGACGCGCCAGCAAAGCGTGCTGACGCTGCTGCCGCTGTTCTTCCACGTCAATCATCCGCTGCTGCCGGGCTATGTCTCGGGCAGTACGCCGGCCGGCCTGTCGAATTACGAGCCGGACGCCGACACGCTGGCCGAAGCCCAACGCCTGACCCGTTCATTCGCCTACAAACCACGCCATGGCAGTAATCCGCCGCGGCCGATTCACGGCCTGTTCCTGATGGGCAGCCTCGGCACTCTTGCCCAGGCGGATCAGAGCGACATGGACGTGTGGGTGTGCCATGCGCCGGACCTGAGCGACAGCGAACTCGCCGAGCTGAGCAAGAAATGCCAGTTGCTCGAAAGCTGGGCCGCGAGCCAGGGCGCCGAAGCTCACTTCTTCCTGATCGATCCGGCGCGCTTCGTCAAAGGCGAACGCGACACCCAGCTCAGTTCGGAAAACTGCGGCAGCACTCAGCACTATCTGCTGCTGGACGAGTTTTATCGCACGGCAATCTGGCTCGCCGGGCGCACACCGATCTGGTGGCTGGTGCCGGTTTATGAAGAAACCACCTACGACGCCTACACCCATACCCTACTGTCCAAACGCTTTATTCGCGCCGACGAAACCCTCGACCTCGGGCCGATGGCGACTATTCCGCCGGGCGAGTTCATCGGTGCCGGCTTGTGGCAGTTGTTCAAGGGCATCGAGTCGCCTTACAAGTCGGTGCTCAAACTGCTGCTGACCGAGGTCTACGCCAGCGAGCATCCGCACGTGCAATGCCTGAGCCTGCGCTTCAAAAAAGCCGTGTTTGCCAATCAGCTCGATCTCGATGAGCTGGACCCGTACATGGTGGTGTACCGGCGTATCGAGGAATACCTCACCACGCGCAACGAACCGGAACGCTTGGAGCTGGTGCGCCGCGCGCTGTATCTGAAGGTCAACCGCAAGCTCACCGGCAATAGCCGCAGCCAGGGTTGGCAACGCGCGTTGCTCGAGCGTTTAGCCAGCGAA
The DNA here is from genome assembly GCF_014270125.1 of Pseudomonas sp. SWRI99. NCBI lineage: Bacteria > Pseudomonadati > Pseudomonadota > Gammaproteobacteria > Pseudomonadales > Pseudomonadaceae > Pseudomonas > Pseudomonas sp. SWRI99. Next base: position 17,443 of record NZ_JABWQR010000017.1, read on the forward strand.
TGGCATTGGGATCAGCGGCAACTGGCGCTGCTCGACAGTCGCAGCCAGTGGAAAGTCCGCCAGGTCAGTGCCGAGCGCCGTGCGCTGGTCAACGAACTCAACTACAGCTATCGCTTTTTGACCCAGTTCGCGCGCAGCGAGCAAACCGTCAGCCTGATCAACAAGCGCGACCTCAACGTCCTCGGCCGTCGCCTCTATGCGGCCTTCGAGCGCAAGGCCGACAAGGTCGAGTTCATCAACCCGGGCATTGCCCCGGACCTTGCCGAAGACACCCTGACCCTGGTGCAGTCGCGCAACAAAAAGGAACCGGGGCAAACCCAGTGGGGCCTGTACAACGGCAGCCTCACCGCGCTGGAGTGGGAACACTTCGCGCCGATCAAGCGCAGCCGCGAGTTGCTCGAACTGCTGACCTGGTGTCACCGCAACGGCGTCATCGACAGCAGCACGCGCCTGGCCCTGCACCCCGGCACCAGTGACCTGAGCGAATTCGAACTGTTCAACCTGCTGGGCAGCCTGCAACAGTGCATCGCCCTGCCCTTGCCGACTGTTGCCGAAGAGGCACTGCTGCGGGCGGCCGTGCCCAGCGAGGTGCTGATGCTGATCAATGTTGGCGTAGACCCGCTCAAGCATCACCGCGACCTGAACATTTTGATGACCACCGAGCGCACCGACTCGCTGAGCTATGCCGGCGTGCGCGAGAATCTTGTACTGACGCTGGATCAGGTCACGCTCAACAGCTGGAACGAAGTGCTGGTCAATCGTTTTGACGGCCCGCACGCCTTGCTCGACTGTCTGCGCGACTACCTCAACAACTTGCCGCGCGGGTCGTTGCAACCGTCACTGAAGGTGCGTTGTTTTTGCCACAACCGCGCGCAGTTCATTGCGCGCCGCGTCGAAGAAATCGTCGACACCGCGCAACATCTGCTGCTCAGCGATCTCAATCACCGCTACCTGATCCAGGTACAGCAGCACTATCACGTGCTGGAACTGGTGCCCGGCCAGGTCAACCATGTCGCCCTCGCCACCCTGCCGGCGCTACTCGATTATCTGGGCGAAGAACAGCCGCGCTACAGCCCGCTGCACCTGGACCCGATGGCGCTGGAAGATCAAGACATTGCGCTGATCCTGCCGATGGGCCAGCCCGAATGCATCCAGGTGTTCTACCGAACAACCGAGCAGCAGGCCGAGCTGTACGTGCTGGATGAGTTCAATGCGCTGTGGCAACAGCGACTGCCTTACCACGACGAGCAGAGTCTGCTGGTGCCACTGCAGCGCTTCCTGCAATCGATACAGTTCCGCCGCGAAGCCGTGCTGCCGATGGAGGCCGGCCCGGAGGCGAGGCTGGAGACTTTGTATTACCAGTTATTGCCATCCGGCCCGGGCCGGGCACGGCGGGTCGAAGCGCGACCGGTGCCGCAGACACCGGTGAACAAGCCGTTCTATGACGTGCAGGCAATCATCGGTAAAGCCGCACCGGGAAACGTGCAGGTCACCTTGTATTGCAATCAGCGGGAATTCAGCGAGCTGGAGCATGGCGACCAGCTGTTCAGCGTGGTCGCCCGCGAGATCGTCGAACAGCGCCGTGAAGCCGAACGGTATCGCTGCTACATCACCGATCTCGACCTGTCGGGCCTCCTCGGCGACGGGCAAAGTTCGAGCAATCTGTATCTGCGCTACAAGGCAGACCTGGAGCGCTCGTTGAATGAAGCGCTCGAACAGGTGTGAGGCAGGGGTTTACTCGGGAAAGGCGCCGCCGTTGACCGGTTGCGATTCCACTTCCAGCAAGGTCAGTTTCAACGACTTGCCGCCCGGAGCCGGCCAGTCGATGTGCTGACCGACCTTCAGGCCCAGCAACGCGCTGCCGACCGGCGCCAGAATCGAAATCTTGCCTTCGTCGGCGTTGGCGTCTTTTGGATAAACCAGCGTCAGGTGGTAATCCTTGCCACTGCCTTCTTCACGGCAATGCACGCGAGAATTCATGGTCACGACATCAGCGGGCACTTCATCGTGGCCGACCACGGTATCGGCGCGGTCCAGCTCGGTTTGCAACGCAATCACGCCCGGCGCAGCCTGGTCTTTCTCGCTCAGGCTGTCGATCAGGCGCTCCAGACGTTGCACGTCCAGACGGGTGAGGGTGATGGAAGGTGCGGTCATGATCCGGGCAGACTCCTTTCTTCTGCACAAAAAAAGCAAAACCCCGCCAAAAAAGACGGGGTTTTCACCGTGCCTCGGTGGTTTGAGGCGTCTGCGGACACTATCACAGCTCAAAAAATATACAAGCCACGCACCTTGAGATGCCGTGACCGGCTATGGCGAGGGAGCTGGCTCCCGCTCGGCTGCGCAGCAGTCGCAAGAGTTTGGGGCCGCTTCGCGACCCAGCGGGAGCAAGCTCCCTCGCCACAAGTTCGTATCAGGCTCGAGTGCGGCGCTCTGCGGCTTGCGCGCATATCACGCGCCGGCGCTGGTCGTCAGCCGAGCGCCATTCACGAATGTCTTCGACATGACGGAAACAGCCCTGGCAAACCTTCTGCTCATCCAGCCGGCATACACCGCTGCACGGCGACGGCACCGCCGGGCTGACGTTGCTGTAGAGCGGCTTGGGTGGCCGAACAGGAGCGGCGTCAGTCAGCAACTCACAGGCCCTCGAAATCGAATTCGACACCGGCCTGCTGTTTGACGATGCGCTCAAGCATCTCGCCCAATTGCTCCTCGCTCTTGTCGCACATCCAGCGCTCGCTTTCTTCGTCGTAGTCGAAGTGAAAACCACCGGACACCGCCGCCAGCCACAGCTGCCGCAGCGGCTCCTGGCGACTGAAGATCAACTGGCTGCCGTTTTCGAATTTGACGGTCAGCACACCGGCCGAGCTTTCCAGATCAATGTCCAGATCGCTTTCATCAAAGATGTCTTCCAGTTTTTCCTGGGTTTCATCGACCAGATCGTGGAAACGGGCTTCGGACAAACTCATTGCGGCAACCTCAAAAAATGTCTGATCAGGCTCAAGCAGCCGAAAGATACGGACGCTGCCGGCCGATTGCAAAGGATTACGACCGGGTGCCTGCCCCACTCCAAACACAACCCCTGTAGGAGTGAGCCTGCTCGCGATTGCATTCGTCCAGTCGACGGTGATGTGATTGAAAGAACCTAATCGCGAGCAGGCTCACTCCTACAGGGGTTTGCGCGAGCCCCGCCGGACGGGAGGGCCATCACATAGGCAAGCTGCCGGGTGGCCGGTATACTCCGGCGCAATTAACGCATTTTCAAGGATTTCGCCATGAAGCGCCTGATCTCGTCCCTTGCTGCGCTCGTCGCGGTTGCCTGCCTTGTATCGGCCTGCGGTCAAAAAGGCCCGCTGTACCTGCCCGACGACAGTCAAGACCCGGCTGAACAAGCCCAGTCTTCGCAGAAACAACCGTCCAAAGCACACAAGCACGACGTTTATTAAGGGATCGCCATGGACGCTTTTAACTACCGTGGCGGCGAGCTGTTTGCGGAAGGCGTGGCACTGTCCGCCATCGCCGACCGCTTCGGCACGCCCACCTACGTCTACTCGCGCGCGCACATCGAAGCGCAGTACCTGGCCTATGCCGATGCGCTGGCCGGCATGCCACACCTGGTGTGCTTCGCGGTCAAAGCCAACTCCAACCTCGGCGTATTGAATGTCCTGGCCCGTCTCGGCGCCGGTTTCGACATTGTTTCCCGTGGCGAGCTGGAACGTGTTCTGGCCGCTGGCGGCAGTGCCGACAAGATCGTCTTCTCCGGTGTCGGCAAGACCCGTGACGATATGCGCCGTGCGCTGGAAGTCGGCGTGCACTGCTTCAACGTCGAATCCACCGACGAGCTCGAGCGCCTGCAAGTGGTCGCCGCCGAGCTGGGCGTTCGCGCCCCGGTTTCGCTGCGCGTGAACCCGGACGTCGATGCCGGCACCCACCCGTACATTTCCACCGGACTCAAAGAGAACAAGTTCGGCATCGCCATCGCTGACGCCGAAGACGTGTACGTACGGGCCGCGCATCTGCCGAACCTGGAAGTCGTCGGAGTCGACTGCCACATCGGTTCGCAACTGACCACGCTGCCGCCGTTCATTGATGCACTGGATCGCTTGCTCGACCTCGTCGATCGCCTCGGCGACTGCGGCATCCACCTGCGCCACATCGATCTCGGTGGTGGCCTGGGCGTGCGTTATCGCGATGAAGAGCCGCCATTGGCCGCCGACTACATCAAAGCCGTGCGCGAGCGCCTGAACGGTCGCGATCTGGCGCTGGTGTTCGAACCGGGCCGCTTCATTGTCGCCAACGGCGGCGTGCTGCTGACACAGGTCGAGTACCTCAAGCACACCGAACACAAGGATTTCGCCATCGTCGACGCGGCGATGAATGATCTGATCCGCCCGGCGCTGTATCAGGCCTGGATGGACGTCACGGCGGTCAAACCGCGCGACAGCGCTGCGCGCCACTACGACATCGTCGGCCCGATCTGCGAAACCGGCGACTTCCTTGCCAAGGACCGCGAACTGGCGCTGGAAGAAGGCGACTTGCTGGCGGTGCATTCGGCTGGTGCGTACGGTTTCGTCATGAGCTCCAACTACAACACTCGCGGCCGTGCCGCCGAAGTGCTGGTGGATGGTGATCAGGTTTTTGAAGTGCGTCGCCGCGAAACCGTGGCCGAGCTGTTTGCCGGCGAAAGCCTGCTGCCGGAGTAACCCATGCTGCTGCGTTTTACCAAAATGCACGGCCTGGGCAACGATTTCATGGTCCTCGACCTGGTCAGCCAGCACGCGCACATTCAGCCCAAGCACGCCAAACAATGGGGCGACCGGCACACCGGTATCGGTTTCGACCAGTTGCTGATTGTCGAGGCACCGAGCAACCCGGACGTGGATTTCCGCTATCGGATCTTCAACTCCGACGGCTCCGAAGTGGAACAGTGCGGCAACGGCGCGCGCTGCTTTGCCCGTTTCGTGCTCGACAAACGCCTGACCGCCAAACGTCAGATGCGCGTCGAGACCAAGGGCGGCATCATCGAACTGGACGTGCGTAACGACGGCCAGATCGGTGTGAACATGGGCGCGCCGCGTCTGGTGCCGGCGGATATCCCGTTCGAAGCGCCAGCCCAGGCCAGCAGCTATCAGCTGGAAGTCGATGGCACCACGGTCGAACTGGCCGCCGTGTCGATGGGCAATCCCCATGCGGTCATTCGCGTGGACGACATCAACAGTGCACCGGTGCATGAACTGGGGCCGAAGATCGAACACCATCCGCGCTTCTCGGCGCGGGTCAATGTCGGTTTTCTTCAGGTCATCGATCGGCACCGTGCGCAATTGCGCGTCTGGGAACGCGGCGCCGGGGAAACCCAGGCCTGCGGCACCGGCGCCTGTGCCGCCGCGGTTGCCGCCATCACTCAGGGGTGGATGGATTCGCCGCTGTTGATCGACCTGCCTGGCGGGCGTCTGTCCATCGAGTGGGCAGGCCCGGGCCAACCGGTGTTGATGACCGGTCCGGCAGTGCGTGTATACGAAGGACAAGTGCGTCTTTGAGCGAGCGAAAATCATGACCGACAAGCCTCAGGTACCCGCCCGACAGACCGACGAATCAGCGTCCGAGAGCCTGGAAGCGGCAGCGGTTGCCGCCTACCTGGAGGCTCATCCGGACTTTTTCATCGAGCACGAAGAACTGCTGCCGTCGCTGCGTATTCCGCACCGGCGCGGCGACACGGTGTCGCTGGTCGAACGACAGATGACCCTGCTGCGCGACCGTAACATAGAGATGCGCCATCGCCTTTCGCACCTGATGGACGTGGCCCGTGACAATGATCGCCTGTTCGAAAAGACCCGCCGCCTGATTCTCGCGCTGATGGATGCGTCGAGCCTGGAGGACGTGGTGATCAGTGTCGAGGACAGCCTGCGCCAGGATTTCCAGGTGCCTTTTGTCAGCCTGATCCTGCTCGGCGACAACCCGGCTCCGGTCGGCCGTTGGGTGACCCACGCCGACGCGCAAACCGCCATCGGCGGCCTGCTCGCCGAAGGCAAAAGCGTCAGCGGCAGCCTGCGCGAGCATGAGCTGGATTTCCTCTTTGGCGAAGAACAGCGCCAGCAGATCGGCTCGACGGCGGTCGTTGCCGTCAGCCATCAGGGCATCCACGGCATTCTGGCCATCGCCAGCCGTGATCCGCAGCACTACAAGAGCTCGGTCGGCACCCTGTTCCTCAGCTACATCGCCGAGGTCATGGGCCGCGTGCTGCCACGGGTCAACAGCTCCCTGCGCTCGGTGCGCTGAGCATGGAACGGCAACTGGACGCTTACTGCGAACACCTGCGCAGTGAGCGCCAGGTGTCGCCGCACACGCTGTCGGCGTATCGCCGCGACCTCGACAAGGTTCTCGGCTGGTGCATCAAGCAGAACATCGGCAGTTGGGCTGCGCTGGACATCCAGCGTCTGCGCAGCTTGATCGCTCGGCTGCACGCACAAGGCCAGTCCTCGCGCAGCCTCGCCCGCCTGCTCTCAGCGGTGCGCGGGCTTTATCACTATCTGAACCGCGAAGGCCTTTGCGACCATGATCCGGCCACGGGTCTGGCGCCGCCGAAAGGCGAACGTCGCCTGCCGAAAACACTCGACACCGACCGCGCGCTGCAACTGCTCGAAGGTGCGGTGGAGGATGATTTTCTTGCCCGGCGCGATCAGGCGATTCTGGAGTTGTTCTATTCTTCGGGGCTACGCCTGTCCGAGCTGACCGGACTCAATCTGGATCAACTGGACCTGGCCGACGGCATGGTCCAGGTACTCGGCAAAGGCAGCAAAACCAGGCTGTTGCCCGTTGGCAAAAAAGCCCGGGAAGCGCTTGAGCACTGGCTGCCGTTGCGCGCGCTGACCAACCCGGCCGACGACGCCGTGTTCGTCAGCCAGCAAGGCCGGCGCCTGGGCCCACGGGCGATTCAGGTGCGGGTCAAACTCGCCGGCGAGCGGGAACTGGGGCAGAACCTGCACCCACACATGCTCAGGCACTCCTTTGCCAGCCATTTGCTCGAGTCTTCCCAAGACCTGCGCGCGGTGCAGGAGTTGCTCGGCCACTCCGACATCAAGACCACGCAGATTTACACCCACCTCGATTTCCAACATCTGGCGGCGGTCTACGACAGCGCCCATCCAAGGGCCAAACGCATGAAAGGCGACGATTCATGAGCATTCAGTTGATCACCTTCGACCTCGACGACACCCTGTGGGACACCGCGCCGGTGATCGCCAGCGCCGAAACCGTGCTGCGCGAATGGCTGAGCGACCAGGCGCCGAATCTGGGCGCGGTGCCGGTGGAACATCTGTGGGCGATTCGCGAGCGCGTGCTGGCGGGCGAGCCGGGCCTGAAGCACCGCATCAGTGCGCTGCGCCGGCGCGTGCTGTTTCATGCACTGGAAGACGCCGGGTATGAGCGCGACGAGGCGTCAGCCCTGGCGGACAAGGGTTTTGACGTGTTTTTGCATGCACGGCATCAGATCGAAGTGTTCCCCGAGGTCGAGCCGCTGCTGGAGGGTCTCGCCAATCACTACGCCCTCGGCGTTGTCACCAACGGCAATGCCGATGTGCGCCGGCTGGGGCTGGCGGATTATTTCAAATTTACCTTGTGCGCCGAAGACATCGGCATCGCCAAGCCGGATGCGCGGCTGTTTCACGAGGCCTTGCAGCGTGGCGGCGTAAGCGCCGAGGCGGCGGTGCATGTCGGCGATCATCCCGGCGATGACATCGCCGGCGCGCAGCAGGCAGGCTTGCGTGCGGTGTGGTTCAACCCGGCGGGCAAGGTCTGGGAGGCAGAGCGCTTGCCGGATGCGGAGATTCGCAGTTTGATGGAATTGCCAGCCGTCCTCTCGCGCTGGAATGCCACCTCGAATTAACACACGCCCCCTGTGGGAGTGAGCCTGCTCGCGATAGCGGTGTGTCATTCAATTCGATGTATCTGACAAACCGCTATCGCGAGCAGGCTCACTCCTACAGGGAGATTGCGCTGGCTTTGCGGGCATGAAAAAGCCCGCAGCGACGGCGGGCTTTTTCAGCAAGCGAGCGACACGCCTCAGATAGGGCGGCTGCCGTACTTGTTGTCCGGCTTCTTGGGCGGATCGGCGACCACATTGGCCTCCACTTCCTGCACCTTGCCGCCGCGCGCAAGGAATTCTTCCATGGCCCGGGCCAGGGCGTCACGTTCCTTGTTCTTGGCCTCGATACTCGGCAAATCGTCGACCGATACCGCAGCCTTGGCTTTGCCTTTGGCAGCCGGGGCCGGCGTATCTTCACCGCTATCGTCTTCGGCAACGTCTTCCGCTGCCGCTTCCAGGCCTTCCTCGGCCTCGTCTTCGTCGCCTACTTCGAGGTCGTCGTTTTCCAGATCATCGTCGCTCATGTTCTACCTCATGACTTGCCAAAAGCAGATTAGTTATAGACCAGCTTTGGCGACTGTCGTAAGCCGCCGTTAAAAAATCTTCCGCCGCTGCTGATCAGCGGCTTATGCCCCTTCACCGTGCAAGGTGGCGAGGACTTTACGGGCACCGCCATGATCTCGGTGCTCGCCCAGATAAACGCCTTGCCAGGTGCCCAGTGCCAGGCGACCCGCCGAAACCGGCAGGCTGATCTGGCAGCCCAGCACGCTGGCCTTGAAGTGCGCCGGGAGGTCGTCCAGGCCTTCGTCGTTGTGCTCATAGCCGTCTGTTCCTTGTGGGATCAGACGATTGAAAAATCGTTCGAAGTCGCGACGAACTGCCGGATCGGCGTTCTCGTTGATGGTCAACGACGCGGAGGTGTGCTGCAGCCACAAATGCAACAGACCGACCCGACAGGTCTTGAGTTCAGGCAAGCCGGCAAGCAACTCGTCCGTTATCAGATGAAAGCCCCGGGGCCTTGCCCGCAGGGTTATCAGAGTCTGTTGCCACATACAGTTCTCCGCTCGTTCGGGGCGCATTCTAGCGCGCTCTGAAAAAAAACAAAGGCCCTAATATTCCTGCAACCGTGTAAGCCATTGCCCGCAGAAAAACCCTTGCTGTAAAGACGACAAAAGCCGTAAGAAAAATCCTTTCAGCCGCCCTCTGACTGACAAATCGCAGGCAAAAAAATGCCCGGCAAGCCGGGCAATTTTTTCCTGCGCGAGCTTACAGGTTGTAGCCGCGCTCGTTGTGTTGTGCCAGATCGAGGCCGACCGACTCTTCTTCTTCGGTTACGCGCAGACCCATGACAGCGTCCAGCACCTTGAGGATGACGAAGGTGACGATCGCGGTGTAGATCACCGTGAAGCCAACGCCTTTGATCTGAATCCAGACCTGCGCGCCGATGTCAGTCACGGTGCCGAAGCCGCCCAGCGCCGGTGCAGCAAACACACCGGTGAGGATCGCGCCGAGGATACCGCCAATGCCGTGCACGCCGAAGGCATCCAGGGAATCGTCATAACCGAGTTTGCGCTTCAGGGTGGTGGCGCAGAAGAAGCACACCACGCCTGCAGCCAGACCAATCACCAGTGCGCCCATCGGGCCCACGGTACCGGCGGCCGGCGTAATCGCGACCAGACCGGCAACCACACCCGAGGCAATGCCCAGTGCGCTTGGTTTGCCGTGGGTGACCCACTCGGCGAACATCCAGCCCAGTGCCGCAGCGGCAGTTGCAATTTGAGTCACCAGCATCGCCATGCCCGCAGTGCCGTTAGCGGCTGCAGCGGAACCGGCGTTGAAACCAAACCAGCCCACCCACAGCATGGCCGCGCCCATCAGGGTGTAACCAAGATTGTGCGGCGCCATTGGCGTGGTCGGGAAACCCTTGCGCTTGCCCAACACCAGGCACGCTACCAGACCGGCGATACCGGCGTTGATGTGCACCACGGTGCCGCCCGCAAAGTCGAGCACGCCCCAGTCCCACATCAGGCCGCCGTTACCGGACCAGACCATGTGCGCAATCGGCGCATAAACCAGGGTGAACCAGATGGCCATGAAGATCAGCATCGCGGAAAATTTCATCCGCTCGGCGAACGCACCGACGATCAGCGCCGGGGTGATGATCGCAAAGGTCATCTGGAAGGTGATGAACACCGCCTCGGGGAACAGCGCCGCCGGGCCGGTAATGCTCGAAGGCGTGACACCGGCGAGGAACGCCTTGCCCATGCCACCGAAGAACGAGTTGAAGTTGACGACGCCCTGCTCCATGCCGGTGGTGTCGAACGCAATGCTGTAGCCATAAATGACCCAGAGGATGCTGATCAGACCGGTAATGGCGAAGCACTGCATCATCACGGAAAGAATGTTTTTCGAGCGAACCATACCGCCGTAAAACAGCGCCAGGCCCGGAATGGTCATGAACAGCACGAGGGCTGTCGAGGTCAGCATCCAGGCCGTGTCGCCGGAATTGAGGACTGGCGCGGCCACTTCGTCTGCCGCCATGGCAAGGCCGGGCATTACGATGGACAACAGGGCGCCTAGCCCTGCGAATTTACGCAGAGTCATATTGTTTTCTCCTGGGGCGTTGGGTTTGTGGCGGCGCTTAGATCGCGTCGGTATCGGTTTCGCCGGTACGGATACGAATCGCCTGTTCCAGATTGACCACGAAGATCTTGCCGTCACCGATCTTGCCGGTGTTGGCAGCCTTGGTTATCGCCTCGATAACCCGATCCAGATCCTTGTCGTCGATGGCCACGTCGATTTTCACCTTGGGCAGAAAATCGACCACATATTCCGCGCCGCGATACAGCTCGGTGTGACCCTTCTGCCGGCCGAAGCCTTTGACTTCAGTAACGGTAATGCCCTGCACGCCGATTTCGGACAGCGACTCGCGCACGTCGTCCAGCTTGAACGGCTTGATGATGGCAGTGACTAGCTTCATGAAACTCTCTCCCGATTTGGTGGACTTGCCCCAGGAAAACAAACCCGTCTCAAGTCTAAGCGCAGTGCCTGGCTTTGTAACGCATCGTTGACGCCAGCTAACCGCATCAGACGAAACTCCCCGCTTCGTCTGCCGCACTGCATTCGTCACAGCGACTGCATCAGTGCATGGGTCGAAGGTGACTAAGCAGAAACCTTGCCATCTCAACAAAATCCTGTGATTTCAATCTCTTGACGGCACTTATAAACATTCCCCTGCGGGAGGCGCTGCGGATACGCACAACAACGGTGCGCAACCATCCGTCCCTCTGCGCGAAAAGCGTGCATCCCTGCGACAGGAATGACTATAGACACTGCGTGATACACTGCCGGCCATTGTTTTCAGGACATTCACCATGCTCGCACCCAAAGACTTTCTCGACGCCCTGAGCGGCACCGCCTCCCGTCTCTTCAGCGGCGACACCCCGCTGCCGAAAGCCGAAATCGAAAGCCAGTTCAAAATGCTGCTGCAAAGTGCCTTCAGCAAACTCGATCTGGTCAGCCGGGAAGAGTTTGATAGTCAGATGGTGGTGCTGGCGCGTACGCGTGCACGGCTTGAGAGTCTTGAAGCGAAGGTGGCGGAGATGGAAGCGAAGCTGAATCCGCCGGCTAAATAACGGCCCAGTTCCCGGATATTGAGTTTGGTTAGTAAAAAAGGCGTCGAATAGACGCCCTCAAAGTGCTTCCCCCGGGCCGGTCTTCAGCTCGGTGTACTGCCCGGATACGGAATCATGCGCAATGTGCCAACCGCTCTACCTGATCACGGATTGCAGCTCCTCTTTCAATTTCAGCTTTTCGCAGATCGTACGTCGATTGCAGGTTCAGCCAAAATTCAGGAGTGGTGTCCAGACAGATAGAAAGTCTTAAAGCCATGTCAGCGCTGATGCCTCGGCGCTGTAGGACGATATCGTTCACGGTCGGAGTAGACACATTCAATGCTCGCGCCAACGCAGCGGCTGTCAGGTTCAGAGGTTCCAGATACTCCTCTTTGAGGATCTCGCCGGGATGGACCGGACGCATACCATTCTTGGTCATACTCACCTCAGTGATAATCGACGATTTCAACATCCTCGGGCCCATTCAGCCCCCAGACGAAGCAAATTCGCCATTGGGCGTTGATACGAATGCTGCATTGCCCCTTCCGATCGCCTCCCAAGGTCTCGAGCCGATTTCCGGGAGGAGATCGGAGATCAGCCAACGCAGCTGCTGCATCAAGCATCGTCAGCTTACGTTCCGCGACACTCAATATGGCTGACCAGAAACGGGTTTTACCGCTTCGGAACAGGTATTCGGTTTCAGAACATCTGAAGCTAACGATCATAATTTAAAGCTTAACGTTATGCATTAACCTTGAGTGTATTCGTGAAGATCATCGATGCAAACAGGTGATCCTGCGATTTCGGTGTTCTTTCAGGGCTTTCAGAAATGGACTACGCGTGGTGGCTGATCCTTACTGAACCCGTCGCTATTTCCTTCACAAACTCTCCCTATTTCTGCTTGCGATGCCTTGCCGATTTCCTGGCATTTCTTGCAGCAACATCCTGCGAAGTTTTTGCTCGCCACCCGCCCCACTAAAACGACTATGCCCTACTACCCTTCAAAAACCCGCAGGAAGCGGCCCCCGATTCAGCTCAAGGAACGACCATGTCCCTCTCCATCGTCCACAGTCGCGCCCAGATAGGCGTGGAAGCCCCCGCTGTTACCGTCGAAGTCCATCTGGCCAACGGTCTGCCGTCGCTGACCATGGTCGGCCTGCCCGAGGCGGCGGTGAAGGAGAGCAAGGATCGGGTGCGCAGCGCGATCATCAATTCCGGGCTGCAGTTTCCGGCGCGGCGGATCACCTTGAATCTGGCGCCGGCGGATCTGCCCAAGGATGGCGGGCGCTTTGATCTGGCGATTGCCTTGGGGATTTTGTCGGCGAGTGTGCAGGTGCCGTGTCTGACGCTGGATGATGTGGAATGTCTTGGCGAACTGGCGTTGTCCGGTGCGGTGCGGCCGGTGCGTGGTGTGCTGCCGGCGGCACTGGCGGCGCGCAAGGCCGGTCGGGCGCTGGTGGTGCCGCGCGCGAACGCCGAGGAAGCGTGCTTGGCATCAGGACTGAAAGTGTATGCAGTGGATCACCTGCTGGAAGCGGTGGCGCACTTCAACGGGCATACGCCGGTGGAGCCTTACGTTTCCGACGGATTGATGCATGCCGCCAAACCTTATCCCGACCTCAATGAGGTGCAGGGGCAAACAGCCGCCAAGCGCGCATTGCTGATTGCGGCGGCGGGCGCGCATAACTTGCTGTTCAGCGGCCCCCCCGGCACAGGCAAGACGTTGCTGGCCAGCCGCCTGCCCGGATTGCTGCCGCCGCTTTCCGAATGCGAAGCCCTGGAGGTCGCCGCGATTCAGTCAGTCGCGAGTGGCGTACCGTTAACTCACTGGCCACAGCGCCCCTTCCGTCAACCGCACCACTCCGCTTCCGGGCCGGCACTGGTCGGTGGCAGTTCGAAACCGCAACCCGGCGAAATCACCCTGGCGCATCATGGTGTGCTGTTTCTCGACGAATTACCCGAGTTTGATCGCAAGGTTCTGGAGGTACTGCGCGAGCCGCTGGAGTCCGGGCATATCGTGATTGCCCGGGCCAAGGATCGCGTGCGTTTCCCCGCGCGGTTCCAATTGGTGGCGGCAATGAATCCGTGTCCCTGTGGATATCTTGGCGAACCCAGCGGCAAGTGTTCGTGCACACCGGACATGGTTCAGCGCTATCGCAATAAACTGTCGGGGCCGCTGCTGGACCGAATCGATTTGCACCTGACCGTGGCGCGGGAGGCAACCGCATTGAATCCGGCAGCGAAGCCCGGCGAGGATAGCGCCAGCGCTGCGGCGTTGGTAGCCGAAGCGCGAGAGCGCCAGCACAAACGTCAGGGCTGCGCCAACGCCTTTCTCGATTTGCCGGGATTGAAGCGCCATTGCCGGTTATCCACAGCCGACGAAAAATGGCTGGAATCGGCCTGCGAGCGACTGATCCTGTCGCTGCGCTCGGCCCATCGTCTGCTCAAGGTCGCGCGCACGCTGGCGGATCTTGAGCAGGTCGACGCGATCACCCGCGAGCACCTGGCCGAGGCACTGCAATACCGACCGGCGACACCTTAATGCTCGGTCAGGTCAACCAATGGCGCTTGCCGCACTTCGGTTTCCCGCCCGGCCTGAATCTCGCTCACGCGCTTCAAGGCGTTATCCACAGCACCTTTGTCTGCGAGCAGGCTGTAGCTGATCTGGAACTGTTTATGCTCCTTTGGTGCAATGGTCGGCACCAGATTCAGCGGGCGCTGATAGCGGCGGTTGTAGGAAAAACTGGTGCCCGGTTCCAGCCCCGTCACGTAGCCCTGCCCTTGTGTGTCGGTATTCTTCCACAGGGAGAACACCGGCAACTGCTGGGTATTGAAGCCAACAGAAACACCGAGGCTGCCCGCCTTGTTATGCAGAACAGTCAGGGTTTCGCCTTTGGCGTCGGCATAGGGCACGACGTTGTAGACCGTTTCGTCGTAGTCCTTGGTCGGTGCGCGATAAGTCTGCCAGTCAGCCAAATCGCCCTTGGCCTTGTCATTGAACGGCGATACCTGCTTCACCGGCGCGGCAAACTTTGCACCCTGCTCGAGAAACGGCGTGCTGAAGTTGCTGTGATACAGCGCCTGGTATTCCTTCGGATAGTCGCCGTTGTTGGTCAGGGTGTCGTTGAGGGTGAAGCTTGCGCTGCCCGGCTCGGTGGCCAGTTCCGTCGCCACTTTGAAGTCGACTTTCTTGAACGCCTGCTCTTTCAGCTCGCCACGCAAGGTAATGGCATATGGCGGTTTTTCATCGATGTGCAAAGTGACAGTGCTGGCCGGAATGTTGGCGGCGCGACCGTGCAGTGTCAGCAGTTCACCGTTGTCCATGCCGGGATGGCCTACCCATTCGTAACCGCAACGGGTGACCAGTTCGTTGAAGCCTTCGAGCCAGCCCAGGCCACCGCGTCCGTTGAGTTCGATGAAGGCCGGATTGACCACCTCTTGCACCGGCGAGTCCCAGCCCATGCGCACATTGCCCACCGAGGCTTGCAGCACATTCATGCCCCGGGTCGGCACCACGGACAATTTCATCGCGCCGTTATCGATGTCGACAACACTGACACCTTCCTGACGACCGCCGTGCAGGGTGCGCAAGGTCACGGAAAACGGTTTGGTGGTTTTCACACCAAGCTGTTCACTGGTGATCGTCCAGTTTTTCGCGGGCGTATTGGCATCGAGCAAGACGTAGTCCCAGGCCATGGCATGGGAAGCAGCGGAGAATGCGCCGAGGGCGACAAAGAGTTTGAGCGGGGTCATGGCAGCAGCCTTTATTGGAGTTGTGCCATTTTTATAGCGCTGCGGAAACGTTTCAGCAAGTGTAAAGAAGCTGTGGGTTAAGAGCATTCGCGAGCAGGCTCGCTCCCACCGGGTTTTCGGATCTTCACAACATTTGTGAATCACACCGAAAACTGTGGGAGCGAGCCTGCTCGCGATAGCTATTTCAAAGACGCATCAACGGAAGCGATCAACCTCGGAACGCAGATCCGCCGCCAGCTTCTCCAGCTCTTTAGCCGTCACCGCCAGGTTCGACACAACCTCACGCTGCTCACTGTTGGCCAGCGCAATGCTCTGCAAGTTGCTGCTCAGCAACGTCGCGGTGCTGCTTTGTTCCTGCGTCGCAGTGGTGATTGCAGCAAACTGCTGCCCCGCCGAACGGCTCTGCTCGTCGATCCGCGCCAGTGCCGAGGCGACATTGGCGTTGCGCGACAGGCCTTCCTGCATCAGCACGTTGCCCTGTTCCATGGTGCTGATCGCATTGCCGGTTTCCTGCTGGATGCTGTGGATCATGCTGGAAATCTCGTCGGTCGCCTGACGGGTGCGCGAGGCCAGACTGCGCACTTCGTCAGCCACCACGGCAAAGCCGCGACCTTGCTCGCCGGCGCGCGCCGCTTCGATCGCCGCGTTCAGGGCCAACAGGTTGGTCTGTTCTGCAATCGAGGTGATCACGCCGACAATGCCACCGATTTCCTGCGAGCGCTGGCCGAGGGTGTTGATCACCGTGGCGGTGCTGTTCAGGGCGCCGGCGATTTGCTCCAGCGAGGACGACGCTTCTTCCATCGAGCTGCGCCCGATCTGCGTCTGTTGTGCGTTTTCCTGAGCCAGACGCTGGGTTGCGCCCATGTTGTCGGCGATGTTCAGCGAAGTCGCGCTGAATTCTTCCACCGCGCCGGCCATGCTGGTGATTTCGCCCGACTGTTGCTCCATGCCTTCATAGGCCCCCCCGGACAAACCGGACAAGGCCTGCGCACGGCTGTTGACCTCTTCGGAGGCGCGGCGGATGTGCTCGACCATGGTCGACAGCGCCTGGCTCATCTGGTTGAACGCGCGGGACAGTTGACCGATCTCATCGTGGCTCGACACGTTCAGACGCACGCTCAGATCACCCGCGCCCAAGGCTTCAGCCTGACGCACCAGGTCGCCCAGCGGTGCCAGTTTGCTGCGCAGCAGCCAGACCACGGAGCCAACGGCCAGCAACATCGCCAGCAGGCTGCCGATAGCCAGTTGCGTACCGACGCTCCAGGTCACCGCGCGGATTTCGGCTTTCGGCATGCTCGCCACTACCGACCACGGTCCGCCCTCGAACGGCACCGCGACGCTGTAGAAGTCTTCGCCTTTATCGTTCCAGAACTCACCCTTGCCCGGGGTTTTCACCAGGTTGTTGATGGTCGGGACGGCTTGATCCAGTGCTTCGACGCCGGCAATCGGCACCAGCCATTTGTTCTGCTCGTCGAGCAAGGCCAGCGAGCCGGTCTTGCCGATGCGGAAGCGCTTGAGATTGGCAAACTGGGCGTTCTGCGCATCGGTGTAATCGAAGCCGACGTACAGCACGGCGATGATCTTGCCGCCCGCATCGCGAACCGGGGTGTACTGCGACATGTAATAGCGTTCGAACAGCAGGGAACGCCCGACAAAGCTCTGGCCCGCCATCAGCTTCGCGTAAGCCGGGTTGGCGTGGTCGAGTACGGTGCCGATGGCGCGGGTGCCGTCCTGTTTGGTGACGTTGGTGCTGACACGAATGAATTCTTCGCCGCTGCGCACGAACACCGTGGCCACGCCGGCCGTCATCTGCTTGAACTCGTCAACTTCCCTGAAGTTGTTGTTCAGCACTTCGCTGCCCAGACGCAGTCCCGGCGTCTGTACGCCGGCCACGGTGACCGGCTCTTCCGGGTGAACACTCAGGCCGCTACCGAAGCGTTTCTCGAACAAGCCGCTCAGGCGTAAGGTGCTTTCGCGCAGCGTGCCGTGGAACGTGCTCAGCTGGTCGGCCAGCAGCCGCGCCTCGCTGGCCAGATGTTCTTCACGGGTGGCGAGGTTGGCCGAATCCAGCGAACGCAGAGCGAACACCGTACTGCCACTGATGACAATCGCCAGTATTACAGCGAGCGCGAGGCCCAGCTGCGAGGCGATCCGAGCGCGAGGTTGAGACATGGACAGCTCCTGGCCGAGCTGCGGGATCCTCCTTGATCTCGACTCGGATTATTTTCTAATAGTGGGGGTGAACCGTAAAAACCGGCACGACGGTTCCACTTGCTCATAGTCGGCGGTAAATCCGAATACTTGAGCGCCTGACAGGGATATGGCACAAGGCCGGCATTGTGCCGGCTCGAACGTTTCAGCTCAAGCGTGTCACCGCCGGCAGTTCCATGGCGCGGACCTCGCTTTGCAGGAAGTCGCTGAGACGGCGCAAACGTTCACCTCCCGGTCGGGTTTTTGGCCACACCAGGTAGTAATTCAATCCGCTGGCGACGGCGGTTGGCCACGGCAGGCTGAGACGTCCCTGGGCGACATCTTCGGCCACCATCAACAGATCGCCCATCGATACACCGTAACCGCGCGCCGCCGCGATCATCCCCAGCTCGAGGGTATCGAACACCTGTCCGCCCTTGAGCGACACCTGATCGGCCAGCCCCATGTGCTCAAGCCAACTGCGCCAGTCACGGCGGTCCGGGGTCGGGTGCAGCAACTCGGTGGATGCCAGCCGCGCGACGTCCCACGGCTGGTCATTGAGCAGGTTCGGCGCGCCAACCGGGATCAGTTCTTCGGCAAACAACAGGCTGGCCTCCCAGTCCGGCGGGAAATGCCCGTCACTGAGCAGCACCGCACAATCGAACGGCTCATCGTTGAAGTCCACCGAATCCACGTCCATCCACGCGCTGGTCAGTTGCACTTCGTTGCCTGGCTGCAAATGCCGAAAACGGCTGAGCCGTGCCAGCAGCCAGCGCATGGTCAGGGTCGATGGCGCTTTCATGCGCAGAATGTCGTCTTCGGCACGCAAGGTATTGCAGGCCCGCTCCAGGGCTGTGAAGCCCTCGCGGATGCCAGGCAATAGCAGACGAGCCGCCTCGGTCAATTGCAGATGACGGCCGCTGCGATGGAACAGCCGACAAGCAAAATGCTCTTCGAGCGTACGAATGTGCCGGCTCACCGCGCTCTGGGTGATCGAAAGCTCTTCGGCCGCGCGGGTGAACGAGCTGTGCCGGGCGGCCGCTTCGAATGCGCGCAGGGCATACAACGGAGGAAGTCGACGAGACATGCACAAGCTCCTGGGGCGGGATGCAGCCAACTTAGCAGAAAGTGCTCAGGATGAGTTTTAATCATGCCACCCATCCTTTTTATCCCTTTGTGCAAATGCCTCCACGCGCCGAGAATCGACGGTCTCCTGTTCCCTCTGCAAATTGAGTGGTGATGACTATGCAACATCATGTGCGTACCGAACTCTGGGCTATCCTGCGGCTGGCAGGGCCGCTGATCGCTTCACAGTTGGCGCACATGCTGATGGTGCTGACCGACACGCTGATGATGGCCAGGCTCAGCCCCGAGGCGCTGGCCGGTGGCGGCCTCGGCGCTGCGACCTACTCGTTTGTGTCGATTTTCTGCATCGGCGTCATTGCAGCGGTCGGCACGCTGGTGGCAATTCGTCAGGGTGCCGGCGACATTCTTGGCGCAGCACGCCTGACTCAGGCCGGATTGTGGCTCGCCTGGCTGATGGCGCTGGGCGCAGGGCTGTTGCTGTGGAATCTGAAACCGGTGCTGTTGCTGTTCGGCCAGACCGAAACCAACGTCAACGCCGCCGGGCAATTCCTGATCGCCCTACCCTTCGCCCTGCCGGGCTACCTGAGCTTCATGGCCCTGCGTGGTTTTACCAGCGCGATTGGCCGGGCCACGCCGGTCATGGTCATCAGCCTCGCTGGCACCGTGGCCAACTTTCTGCTCAATTACGCGTTGATCACCGGCCTGTTCGGCCTGCCGCAGCTCGGCTTGATGGGCATCGGTCTGGTCACGGCGATTGTCGCCAACTGCATGGCGCTGGCGCTGGCCTGGCACATTCGCCGACATCCGGCGTATGACGCCTATCCATTGCGCGCCGGCCTGTCGCGGCCCAACCGGCAATATCTCAAGGAGCTGTGGCGCCTCGGTCTGCCCATCGGCGGCACCTACGCGGTGGAAGTCGGGCTGTTCGCCTTTGCGGCGCTGTGCATGGGCACCATGGGCAGTACACAAATGGGTGCGCATCAGATCGCTCTGCAGATCGTTTCGGTGGCATTCATGGTGCCGGCCGGGATGTCTTACGCTATTACCATGCGCGTCGGCCAGCACTATGGCGCCGGACAACTGATCGATGCGCGCATGTCCGGCCGTGTTGGCATCGCCTTCGGCGCAGTAGTGATGCTCGGCTTTGCCTTGGTGTTCTGGCTGTGGCCGAATCAGTTGGTTGGCCTGTTCCTTGACCATAACGACCCGGCGTTTGCCGAGGTGATCCGCCTGGCGGTGAGCCTCCTGGCAGTGGCGGCGTGGTTCGAATTGTTTGACGGCACGCAGACGATTGCCATGGGCTGCATTCGTGGTCTGAAAGATGCCAAGACCACTTTTCTGGTCGGGCTCGGTTGCTACTGGCTGATCGGCGCGCCCGCGGCGTGGTGGATGGCCTTCCACCTCGATTGGGGGCCAACCGGCGTCTGGTGGGGATTGGCGCTGGGGCTGGCCTGTGCGGCGGTGAGCCTGACGCTGGCGTTTGAATGGAAGATGAAGCGAATGATTCGGCGCGAGCCGCAGGCTCAAGGTTTCAACATCCCTCAGGCCGAATGAGATCCCCTGTGGGAGTGAGCCTGCTCGCGATAGCGGTGTATCAGTCAATGCAAATGTTGACCGTTGGAAAGCTATCGCGAGCAGGCTCACTCCTACAGGGGGTGGTGTTCAGCCGACGATCTCCAGAGCTGGCTGCTGGCTCGATCCCGACGTCAGGTATTCAACCAACTCCGCCAACGGCAACGGCCGGCTGATCAGGTATCCCTGCACCTGATCGCAGTCATAGCCGCGCAGCAGATCCAGTTGCTCCGGCGTCTCTACGCCTTCGGCCACCACTTCCAGTTGCAGGTTGTGCGCAAGGTTGATCATCGCGTGTACCAGCTTGCGGTTCTCTTCGCGCTGTTCCATGCCACCGACAAAACTCTTGTCGATCTTCAGCAAGGTGATCGGCAGGCTGTTGAGGTGCACGAACGAAGAAAACCCGGTGCCGAAATCGTCCAGCGAGAACCGCACGCCGAGGCGGCCGAGGGCGTCCATGGTCTGTTTGACCAGGTCGCTGCGCCGCATCACCGCGGTTTCGGTGAGTTCGAATTCCAGCCACTGCGCCTCGACACCGCGCTCGGCAATCAGTCGGCTGAGCGTCGGCAGCAACTGACTGTCCTGAAACTGCCGGAACGACAGGTTGATCGCCATGTGCAGCGCGGGCAGGCCGCGTTCGCGCAGATCCTGCATATCGCGCAGCGCCCGGGAAATCACCCAATACCCCAGCGGCACGATCAAACCGCTCTGTTCGGCCAACGGCACGAATTCGCTGGGTGGCAGCAAACCGCGCTCGCCGTGGCGCCAGCGCACCAAGGCTTCGAGGCCGACGATCTGACCGTCGGCAAGGTTCAGGCGTGGCTGGTAGTGCAGTTCCAGCTCATCACGGCGCAAGGCCCGGCGCAGCTCGCTTTCCAGATCGGCCATGCTTCGCGCGTTGCGGTTGATGCGTTCGTTGAAGATATGGAAGGTGCAGCCCTGCGTGCTTTTGGCCTGCTGCATGGCGATGTGCGCGTGCCACATCAGCGGATCGGCACCGCCCTGCGCACGGGCATGGGCGATGCCGAGGCTGGAGCCGATCAGCAGGCTTTCGCCATCGACCCAATACGGTTCGGACAGGGCTTCGGTGATGCGCTCGGCCATCCATTCGGCCCGCTGCGGCGCACGGCGGGTGTCAATCAGCAGGGCAAACTCGTCGCTGCCCAGGCGCGCCAGTTGATCACCGGCCTCCAGCTGGCTTTTCAGCCGGGCGACGACTTGCAGAATCAGCCGGTCGCCCGCCTGATGGCCGAGGGCATCGTTGGCGTGACGGAAGTTATCCAGGTCGAGATGCCCGAGGGCCAGACCGCGCCCGTCGCCTTCCGCGAGACGGGCGGCCAGCAAGGTCTGGAAGCCCTGGCGGTTGGCGATGCCGGTCAGCGGGTCCTGTTCGGCAAGACGCTGCAAGGTGTTTTCCAGCACGCCGCGCTCGCGCACATGGCGCAGACAACGGCGCAGCATGCCGGCATCGAGCGCGTCGAACGCCAGCCAGTCACTGACCCCGTCCGGCGCCGTGGCCGGTTCGTGATCCAGCAGCAATACCGTCGGCAGGCTGCAACGGCCCGGTGCCGGTTGCAACGCCGGGATGGTCAATAACACCGCATGGCGATTGTCTTCGAACAGACTGCTGACCGACTCCCAGCTCGGCGCGCTGATCAGCACCGCCGCACTCCCCAACGGAGCCAGACACTCGCGCAATAACGCTGTCCACGCTGGCTCTTCGGCCAGTAGCAGCAAACGCAAGGGTTCGACAGGCGTAGACAAGCTGACTCCCTAGACTCTGCAATGATGTGGGCGGCGGGCATTATGCCGTTGCGCTGGGCAATGACCAATGACAACGGTTATCACAACGTTATTTTGTGTCACGAACGAGAACATTAGCCGCAAAATCCTTGCGCATCCTGCGTGAAAGTAACAAAACCGGCAAATCTGAATCGCGTGGTACGTCACAAGTCGGACAGAGCAGCACAATTCGCTGAGCCTGTTAAAATGCCGGCCCATTTCGTCAACGACTCCCGAATCTTCGTATGTCCCGACTCAATCCCCGGCAGCAAGAAGCCGTGAACTATGTCGGCGGCCCTCTATTGGTGCTCGCCGGTGCTGGCTCCGGCAAGACCAGCGTGATCACGCGCAAAATCGCGCACCTGATCCAGAATTGCGGCATCCGCGCCCAGTACATCGTCGCCATGACCTTTACCAACAAGGCCGCGCGCGAGATGAAAGAACGGGTCGGCAGCCTGCTGCGTGCCGGCGAAGGGCGCGGCCTGACCGTCTGCACGTTCCACAACCTGGGCCTGAACATCATCCGCAAGGAACACGCGCGGCTGGGCTACAAACCCGGTTTCTCGATCTTCGACGAGACCGACGTCAAAGCCCTGATGACCGACATCATGCAGAAGGAATACGCAGGCGACGACGGCGTCGACGAGATCAAGAACATGATCGGCGCCTGGAAAAACGACCTGATCCTGCCGCCCCAGGCCCTGGAAAACGCGCGCAATCCCAAGGAACAGACCGCCGCCATCGTCTACACCCACTATCAGCGCACGCTCAAGGCGTTCAACGCGGTGGACTTCGACGACCTGATCCTGCTGCCGGTAAAACTCTTCGAGGAACACGCCGACATCCTCGAAAAGTGGCAGAACAAGGTGCGCTACCTGCTGGTCGACGAATACCAGGACACCAACGCCAGCCAGTACCTGCTGGTGAAAATGCTCATCGGCAAGCGCAACCAGTTCACCGTGGTCGGCGACGATGACCAGTCGATTTACGCCTGGCGCGGCGCGCGGCCGGAAAACCTGATGTTGCTCAAGGACGACTATCCGTCGTTGAAAGTGGTGATGCTCGAGCAGAATTACCGCTCCACCAGCCGCATCCTGCGCTGCGCCAACGTGCTGATCTCGAACAACCCGCACGAATTTGAAAAACAGCTGTGGAGCGAGATGGGCCACGGCGACGAGATCCGCGTGATCCGCTGCCGCAACGAGGACGCCGAAGCCGAGCGCGTGGCCATGGAAATTCTCAGCCTGCACTTGCGCACCGACCGTCCGTACAGCGATTTTGCGATCCTCTACCGCGGCAACTACCAGGCCAAGCTGATCGAATTGAAGCTGCAACACCACCAGGTGCCGTATCGCCTGAGCGGGGGCAACAGCTTCTTCGGCCGTCAGGAAGTAAAGGACCTGATGGCCTACTTCCGCCTGATCGTGAATCCGGATGACGACAACGCCTTTCTGCGGGTGATCAACGTACCCCGCCGGGAAATCGGCTCGACCACCTTGGAGAAACTCGGCAACTACGCCACCGAACGCAAGATCTCGATGTACGCCGCCACCGACGAAATCGGTCTGGGCGAACATCTCGACAGCCGCTTCACCGATCGCCTGTCGCGCTTCAAGCGCTTCATGGACAAAGTCCGCGAACAGTGCGCCGGCGAGGATCCGATCTCGGCCCTGCGCAGCATGGTCATGGACATCGACTACGAGAACTGGCTGCGCACCAACAGCTCCAGTGACAAGGCGGCGGACTATCGGATGGGCAACGTCTGGTTCCTGATCGAGGCGTTGAAAAACACCCTCGAAAAGGACGAAGAAGGCGAAATGACCATCGAGGACGCCATCGGCAAACTGGTCCTGCGCGACATGCTCGAGCGCCAGCAGGAAGAAGAGGACGGTGCCGAAGGTGTGCAGATGATGACCTTGCACGCCTCCAAGGGTCTGGAATTCCCCTACGTGTTCATCATGGGCATGGAAGAGGAAATCCTCCCGCACCGCTCCAGCATCGAAGCCGACACCATCGAAGAAGAACGTCGTCTGGCCTACGTGGGCATTACCCGCGCCCGCCAGACTTTGGCGTTCACCTTCGCCGCCAAGCGCAAGCAGTACGGCGAAATCATCGACTGCGCGCCGAGCCGCTTCCTCGATGAGCTGCCGCCGGACGATCTGGCCTGGGAAGGCAACGACGACACCCCGACCGAAGTCAAAGCCGTGCGTGGCAACAACGCATTGGCCGATATACGCGCGATGTTAAAGCGCTAGAATTGACCACTTTTTTTCAAAGCCTGGCGCGCACCACGCGCTGAACGAGGACAGCTTCATGGAAGCACTGCACAAAAAAATCCGCGAAGAAGGCATCGTGCTTTCCGATCAGGTCCTGAAAGTCGACGCCTTTCTGAACCACCAGATCGACCCGGCCCTGATGAAGCTGATCGGCGACGAATTCGCCACGCTGTTCAAGGACTCGGGCATCACCAAGATCGTCACCATCGAAGCTTCAGGCATCGCCCCGGCGATCATGACCGGTCTGAACCTCGGCGTGCCGGTGATTTTCGCCCGCAAGCAGCAGTCCCTGACCCTGACGGAAAATCTGCTGTCGGCGACGGTCTACTCGTTCACCAAGAAGACCGAAAGCACCGTGGCGATTTCCCCGCGTCACCTGACCAGCAGCGACCGCGTGCTGATCATCGACGACTTCCTGGCCAACGGTAAGGCCTCGCAAGCGCTGATCTCGATCATCAAACAGGCCGGCGCCACCGTTGCCGGCCTGGGCATCGTCATCGAGAAATCGTTCCAGGGCGGCCGCGCCGAGCTGGACTCGCAGGGCTACCGCGTCGAGTCGCTGGCCCGGGTGAAATCGCTGAAGGATGGCGTCGTCACCTTCATCGAATAACCCGCACTCCTACAGCTGGCTCTGGGGTGGTCAGTTATTGCGCGGTAGCTTTGAGGCCAGTGAGCAGCAAGCGCTGGAACAGTTCTTCTTTCAGGCCTTCCGGGTTTGTAAGCTGCATCCGCTCAAGATGTTCCGGAAACGCCGAGGCCTCCGGCGCATCCAGCGCAGCCTTGCCCAGCTCCAGAATCTCGGTCAGCTTGAACTTGCTCTTCAGCCAGTTCAACGCCCGCAGCAGATCCCGTTCAATCGCGGTGAAATCACACCCCAGCGGATATTCGGGAAACAGGTTCGGATGCCGCGCGGCGATGGCTTGCAGACGTTGCGGTGTATTGTCGGCGAAGCGCGGGTCGAGGCGGAAGTCCTTGGGCAGCTTGCCGACTTTCTGCGCCTGCTCGATCAGTCCCGGCTGGAAGCGTGAGTCGCTGATATTGAGCAGTGCTTCGATCACGGCCGCGTCAGACTTGCCGCGCAGGTCGGCGATGCCGTATTCGGTGACGACAATGTCACGCAGATGCCGTGGAATCGTGCAGTGGCCATATTCCCAGACGATGTTGGAACTGACGTCGCCGCCGGATTCGCGCCAGCTGCGCAGGATCAGCATGGACCGCGCGCCCTCCAGTGCATGGCCTTGGGCAACGAAGTTGTATTGTCCGCCGACGCCACTGAGTACGCGCCCGTCTTCGAGCTGATCGGCTACGCCGGCGCCGAGCAGGGTCATGGTGAACACGGTGTTGATGAAACGCGCATCGAGGCGCTGCAAGCGCTTGAGTTGCTCCTGGCCGTACAGCTCGTTGATGTAGCTGATGCGGGTCATGTTGAATTCGCGCAGCTTGCTCTGCGGTAACTCACGCAGCCGCTCGTAGAAACTGCGCGGGCCGAGAAAGAAGCCACCGTGCACGGAAATACCGTCAGGCTGTGCGGCTTCGTCGAGGGTGCCGCCGTTGGCCTGCTCTTGGGTCGGCACGTCGGGGTAGACCTTGCGCCGAATGATCCCGGCATCCGCCAATACCAGCAGGCCGTTGACGAACATCTCGCTGCAGCCATACAAGCCTTTGGCGAAGGGCGCGGTGCCGCCCTCGCGCTGGATCAACTGCGCCCATTGGCTGAGGTTTATGTCGTCGAGCAACGCCTGATACCCGGCGTTATCGGCCTGGCGGGCAAGCAACGCGGCCGTCAACGCATCGCCCATCGAGCCGATGCCAATCTGCAATGTGCCGCCGTCGCGCACCAGCGTACTGGCGTGCAGACCAATGAAATGATCCTGAAACCCCACCGGCATGTTCGGCGTGGAGAACAGCGTGCTGCTGTCCTTCGCATCGATCAGTAAATCGAAGGTGTCGATATCGACCTCGGCATCGCCGGGCATGTACGGCAGTTCGGTGTGCACCTGGCCGACCAGCACAATGGTCTCGCCTGCCTCACGGCGCTTGGCGATCATCGGCAACAGATCGAGGGTGATGTCGGGGTTGCAGCTCAGGCTCAGGCGATCCGGATGCTCGCTGCTGCTGGCGAGCAGCTGGGCCACCAGGTTCAGCCCGGCGGCGTTGATGTCACGCGCGGCGTGGCTGTAATTGCTGCTGACGTAATCCTGCTGCGCCGGCGCGCTGTTGAGCAGGCTGCCGGGCTGCATGAAGAACTGTTCGATGCGAATGTTGGCAGGCAGGCTGTCGCGGTGCAGATCGGCGAGGAAATCGAACTCGGGGTAATCACCGAACACGCGCTCGACGAAGGGCTCGATCAAGCGTTTCTGCAAGCCGTCGCCCGGATTAGGCCGACCGAGGCACAGCGCCGTGTAGATCGTCAGCTGCCGCTCGGGCAGCTCTTTGATCCGCCGGTACAGCGCGTTGACGAAGTGATTGGGTTTGCCCAGCCCCAGCGGCAGGCCCATGTGGATGTGCGCCGGCAACCGCGCCAGCACGTCGTCCACGGCCTGTTCGATCGAACACAACTGCACCATCTGAAGCCTCCCGCCCGTTCCGTTGATAGGGGTAGACCGAGATTGCCGCTACTTTGCTGCAAAGAACAGCCCGGTCGCAAAATAGCAGGTACAAAAAAACCGCCCGAAGACGGTTTTTTTTGTCGTGATAGCCGCTGATTACAAACCGGACATCTCTTTGATCGCGCCCTTGAGCTCATCATCGGAGCAATCGGCGCAGGTGCCTTTCGGTGGCATGGCGTTGACCCCGGTGATGGCTTTGGCGAGGATGCCGTCCAGGCCGCCCTGATGGTCGGCGCGCTCTTTCCAGGCGGCCTTGTCGCCGATTTTCGGCGCGCCCAGCAAGCCGGTACCGTGGCAAGCGTTGCAGTGCTTGGCGATCACGTCTTTAGGTGCCTTCGCACCACCGCCGCCGCCAGCCGTTGCGGCCACTTCCATGCCCTTGCATTCCTGCCCTTGAACACACACCTGGCCGACAGGCTCGAGGCGTTTGGCAATGTCGTCATTCGTCGCAGCTTGAGCGCTGACAGCCCAGAGGGCCAGTACGGTTGCTGGTGCAGCCAGCATTTTCATAATTAGGTTCACGCGTTCACCCTCAATGGTGGCTATTCACGCCTGCGGCCACGGTTCGCAGGCGGGCGCAAGTATAGCGGGTAGCCCGCCACACTGAAACAACCCCATGGTTAAAGGGGTCTTGTTGCGCATCGGTGAAACGGTTCGGGTACCTGTGCCGTAATGGCCTGGCGCCTCTTGCTTAGAAATTCGCCGGCGTGGCTGCGCTGATTAGTCGCGCCGGCAAGTCGAACGGATTCCGGAAACGATGCGGCTTGGTACTTTCAAAATAGTAGCTGTCGCCGGCTTCGAGGATAAAAGTTTCCAGACCCACGACCAGTTCCAGTCGGCCTTCCACCAGAATCCCGGTTTCCTCGCCTTCGTGGGTGAGCATTTCTTCGCCGGTGTCGGCGCCCGGTGGGTAGATTTCATTGAGGAAAGCGATGGCGCGGCTCGGGTGCGCGCGGCCAACCAGTTTCATGGTCACGGCACCGTCGGAGATGTCGATCAGCTCGTTGGCCTTGTAGACGATCTGGGTCGGTTTTTCTTGCAGGATCTCTTCGGAAAAGAATTCGACCATGGACATGGGAATGCCGCCCAGGACCTTCCTCAGCGAACTGATCGAAGGGCTGACGCTGTTCTTTTCGATCATCGAAATGGTGCTGTTGGTGACGCCCGCGCGTTTGGCGAGTTCACGCTGGGAAAGCCCTTTGAGCTTGCGGATCGATTGCAGTCGTTCACCGACGTCCAAGGCGGGAGCCTCCTGATGTTGTAAGAATATTGAGCGTTATCATGGCGACAGCGTTCAGTATTTACAACACTTGGCCCCCGCAGCGCCGTCAGCCCTCGGAATAGAGCCTTGGCACCCGGCGCAGGTTGCAGAAGATCTGGTAGGGGATGGTGTCGGCGCACTTCGCCACATCGCTGGCGAGGATGTTTTTGCCCCACAACTCAACGGTCGAACCGAGGCCCGCTTCCGGCACGTCGGTGAGGTCGATGCACAGCATGTCCATCGACACCCGCCCCAGCAGGCGGCTAAGTTTGCCGGCCACCAGCACTGGTGTGCCCGTTGGCGCCTGACGCGGATAGCCGTCGGCGTAACCCATGGCAACCACGCCGATGCGCATCGGCTTGTCGGTGATGAATCTGGCGCCATAGCCAATCGGTTCGCCGGCCGGCAGTTCGCGCACGCTGATGACTTTCGATTCCAGGGTCATCACCGGTTGCAGGCGTTCGGCGACAGCGTTGGCTTCTTCGAACGGTGTCGCGCCGTAGAGCATGATGCCCGGGCGCACCCAGTCGCTTTTGATCTCTGGCCAACCCAGCACGGCTGGCGAATTGCGCAGGCTGACCTCCGCGGCCAGGCCCTGACGCGCGGCCTCGAACACCGCCACCTGCTCGGCGCTGCTCTGCGCGTGCAGTTCATCGGCGCGGGCGAAATGACTCATCAGCACAATTTTCGCCACTTTGCCGCTGGCCAGCAGACGCTGATACGCCGCCGGGTAATCTTTCGGATGCAGGCCGACACGGTGCATGCCGGAGTCGAGCTTGAGCCACACGGTGAGCGGTTTACTCAGCACCGCCTGCTCGATCACTTCGAGCTGCCACAGCGAATGCACCACGCACCACAAGTCGTGCTCGACGATCAGCGCCAACTCGTCGGCCTCGAAGAAGCCTTCCAGCAGCAACACCGGCGATTGAATCCCGGCAGCGCGCAGCTCCAGCGCTTCTTCGATGCAGGCCACGGCAAAGCCATCCGCCTCGGCTTGCAGCGCCTGGGCGCAACGCACCGCGCCATGACCGTAGGCGTCCGCCTTGATCACCGCGAGCGCCTTGGCGCCGGTGACTTCGCGAGCAATTCGGTAGTTGTGGCGCAGGGCTTGAAGGTCGATCAGGGCACGGGCAGGACGCATGGCGGCAGACTTCTAGGCGTTCATGGGAAGAAAAACCGGCGCCGCCTGACGAGGTGAACCGCCAACAGCGCCGGGAGAGGGATCTTTTGAAACGTTACGGCAGCGCGGCGACGATGGAGATCTCCACCAGAATGCTCGGCTTGGCCATCTTCGCTTCGACGGTGGCGCGGGCCGGCGCGGCGCCTTTGGGCAGCCATTGGTCCCACACGGCGTTCATCCCGGCAAAGTGCGCCTCGATGTCGTTCAGGTAGATGGTCGCCGACAGCAAATGCTGTTTGTCCGTCCCGGCCAGATCGAGCAAACGTTCGATGTTGGCAAGCACGTCACGGGTCTGCTGCTCAATCCCGGCGTCGAAGTCGTCGCCGACCTGCCCGGCCAGATACACGGTGCCGTTGTGGCTGACGATCTGACTCATGCGCTCATTGGTGAGCTGGCGCTGGATTGACATGTTTTGCGGACTCCTGGGTCTTGTTGCCGTAACGGGAAATATCGAGGCCTTCGGCACTGATCTGTGGCTTTTTCTTCGCCATCAGGTCGGCCAGCAAACGGCCGGAACCGCATGCCATGGTCCAGCCGAGCGTGCCGTGACCGGTGTTGAGGAAGAGGTTCTTGAACGGCGTGGCGCCAACGATCGGCGTGCCGTCCGGCGTGGTCGGACGCAGACCGGTCCAGAAACTCGCTTCGGCCAGATTGCCGCCCTGAGGATAAAGGTCGTTGACGATCATCTCCAGGGTTTCGCGCCGTCGCGGGTTCAGCGACAGGTCAAAACCGGCGATCTCGGCCATGCCGCCGACGCGGATGCGGTTGTCGAAACGGGTGATCGCGACCTTGTAGGTCTCATCCAGAATGGTCGACGTCGGCGCCATGCCCGGGTGGGTGATCGGCACGGTCAGCGAGTAACCCTTGAGTGGATAGACCGGAGCCTTGATGCCCAGCGGCTTGAGCAGTTGTGGCGAGTAGCTGCCGAGCGCCAGCACGTAGCGGTCGGCGGTTTCCAGCTTGCCGTCGATCCAGACGCCGTTGATGCGATCACCAGCATAGTCGAGCTTCTGGATGTCTTGGCCGAAGCGGAATTCCACACCCAGTTTGCGCGCCATTTCGGCGAGACGCGTGGTGAAGATCTGGCAGTCGCCAGTCTGGTCATTCGGCAAGCGCAGGGCACCGGCGAGGATGTCGGTGACGCCGGCCAGCGCCGGCTCGACGCGGGCAATACCGGCGCGGTCGAGTACTTCAAAGGGCACCCCGGACTCTTTCAGCACAGCGATGTCTTTGGCGGCGTTGTCCAGTTGCGCCTGAGTGCGGAACAACTGAGTCGTGCCGAGGCTGCGGCCTTCGTAGGCAATACCGGTTTCGGCGCGCAGTTCGTCGAGGCAGTCGCGGCTGTACTCGGACAGACGCACCATGCGTTCCTTGTTCACCGCGTAACGGCTGGCGGTGCAGTTGCGCAGCATTTGCGCCATCCACAGGTATTGGTCGATGTCGGCAGTGGCCTTGATCGCGAGCGGCGCATGGCGTTGCAGCAGCCACTTGATGGCCTTGAGCGGCACACCCGGCGCAGCCCACGGCGAGGCGTAGCCCGGCGACACTTGGCCGGCGTTGGCGAAACTGGTCTCCATGGCCGCGGCTGGCTGCCGGTCGACCACCACCACTTCAAACCCGGCACGCGCCAGATAGTAAGCACTGGCGGTACCGATGACGCCGCTACCCAAGACCATGACGCGCATTTTCAATCCCTCATCGCGGCTTTCCGCCGAGCTGTGTTGTTAGAGCAATGATGAGCGCAGTGTAAAAAAGAAATGCCAGTGCTTTTCACTGTATAAGCGCCTATATTTGGCGACAATTCTCGGCAAAAACCCTTTTCACGGAGGCGCATCCCCTATGCGTACCAACACTCAGACCAAACGTGAGCTGGACAAGATCGACCGCAACATCTTGCGGATCCTGCAGGCGGACGGGCGAATCTCCTTCACCGAGTTGGGGGAGAAGGTCGGCCTCTCGACCACGCCGTGCACCGAACGAGTTCGGCGCCTGGAGCGCGAGGGGATCATCATGGGCTACAACGCCCGGCTCAATCCGCAACACTTGAAGGGTAGCCTGCTGGTGTTCGTCGAGATCAGCCTCGACTACAAATCCGGCGACACTTTCGAAGAGTTCCGACGCGCGGTGCTGAAACTGCCGCATGTGCTGGAATGCCATTTGGTGTCAGGGGATTTCGACTATCTGGTGAAGGCGCGGATTTCCGAGATGGCTTCTTACCGCAAACTGCTCGGCGACATTCTTTTGAAACTGCCGCATGTGCGCGAATCCAAGAGCTATATCGTGATGGAAGAGGTGAAAGAGAGCCTGTGCCTGCCGATTCCGGATTGAGATTTTCGGTGCCCGACCCGGCACCATCGCTGGCAAGCCAGCTCCCACAGTGATTGTGGGTGTTCACAAAACTTCTGCTCGGCGCCGAACCTGTGGGAGCTGGCTTGCCAGCGATGGCGTCGACTGGGTTCCAAGTGAACGTGTTAAACCAACACCTGCCGATTCGCCGCCATGTATTCGAAAATCTGCTTCTCCACCTGTGGATGAATCAACTCCACCGGCCGCCGCTCGTTCGGGCATGGCAAGGTCTTGGTCGTGCCGAACAACCGGCAGATCAACGGCCGCTCTTCATAGACCGTGCAGCCGTTCGGCCCCAAATGCACACAGTTGAGTTCTTCCATCGCGGCATCCTGCTCGGCGCGGGTCTTGCGCGGCAGGCGGGCCATTTCTTCCGGCGAGGTGGTCACCGGGCCGCAGCAGTCGTGGCAGCCGGGGACGCACTCGAACGAGGGAATCTGCTGACGCAGGGCGCGGATTTTCTGGCTGTTGCAGCTCATCGAAACGGTGACCGAATGGGAACAGGCGACAATTGTGCCGCAAAAGCCGCGATGCAGACACCGCAGGCCAGCCGGGTTGCCGTCTTTCGGGCGAGCGGCTTATGCTCCGTCAAATTTTCTCGACACTCAGCCGTTGGATGATGCCCATGACCGCCCGCGCCCAGACCACCGCGAGCCAACCCCACGTTGCCTCTTACTACGCCGCCAGCAGCCTGCCGCAGCCTGACCATCCGGTATTGCAAGGTGAGGTAGTGGCCGATGTCTGCGTGGTCGGCGGCGGCTTTTCCGGGCTGAACACGGCACTGGAACTGGCCGAGCGTGGTTTGAATGTGGTCCTGCTGGAAGCGCACAAGATCGGTTGGGGCGCCAGCGGGCGCAACGGCGGGCAACTGATTCGCGGGGTCGGCCATGGTCTCGATCAGTTCGCCAATGTCATCGGTGCCGAGGGCGTGCGCACGATGAAACTCATGGGCCTTGAGGCCGTGGAAATCGTCCGCCAGCGCATCGAGCGTTTCCAGGTTGCCTGTGACCTGACCTGGGGCTATTGCGACCTCGCCAACAAACCCTCCGACCTCGAAGGTTTTGCCGAAGACGCCGAGGAACTGCGCAGCCTCGGCTATCGCCATGAAACCCGTTTGTTGCAAGCCGATGAGATGCACACCGTGGTCGGTTCCACGCGCTACGCTGGCGGCTTGATCGACATGGGCTCGGGACATCTGCATCCACTGAATCTGGCCTTGGGCGAAGCGGCAGCGGCGCAGCAGTTCGGGGTAAAACTCTTCGAACATTCGGCGGTGACGCGCATCGATTACGGCCCGCAAGTGAAGGTACATACAGCGCAAGGCTCGGTGCGGGCGAAGACGCTGGTGCTGGGCTGCAACGCTTACCTCAATGAGCTCAATCCGCAACTCAGTGGCAAAGTTCTGCCGGCCGGCAGCTACATCATCGCCACTGAACCGTTGAGTGATGATCTGGCGCACAGCCTGCTGCCGCAGAACATGGCCGTCTGCGACCAGCGGGTGGCGCTGGATTACTACCGGCTCTCGGCGGATCGGCGCTTGTTGTTTGGCGGCGCGTGTCACTACTCAGGGCGCGATCCGAAAGATATTGCCGGCTACATGCGGCCGAAAATGCTTGAGGTTTTTCCGCAGCTCGCTGGGGTGAAGATCGATTACCAGTGGGGCGGCATGATCGGCATCGGCGCCAACCGTTTGCCGCAGATTGGCCGGCTCGCCGACCAGCCGAACGTGTATTACGCCCAGGCCTATTCCGGGCACGGGGTGAATGCCACGCACCTGGCGGGCAAGTTGCTGGCCGAAGCGATCAGCGGGCAACACAGTGGTGGCTTTGATCTGTTTGCCAAGGTGCCGCACATCACCTTCCCCGGCGGCAAGCATTTGCGCTCGCCATTGTTGGCGTTGGGGATGCTGTGGCACCGTCTTAAAGAGCTGGTCTGACAAAGTTGCGGTGGCTTTAAGGGCCCTATCGCGAGCAGGCTCACTCCTACAGTTGAAAACGCATCTTCCCTGTAGGAGTGAGCCTGCTCGCGATGAGGCCTGCATTAACGATACAGATCTCAGATCCGCCAGAACGGCTTCAGCCCTTCCTCCCGCGCCTGCTCCCGGGTCAGCCCGACATCCTTGAGCTGCTCCGGCGTCAGCGTCAACAAGGCCTTGCGCGTGTGCCGACGATGCCAGAACAGACCCCAGAGGCTCAGGCCGGACGGCGCGCTGCGCATCAGATTGCGCGCATCGTTGCGCTGCCCTGCCGCCAGTTCCTGACTGTGTAACGTCAGCCGCACATCGCTCAAGCCGTTCATTTTCGTAGCTCCTGTTTACTTGGGTAGCAAGAGATTCCATGATGCGCGGGCGAGCAAAACCATTACAGACGCAAACAAACTGTATTAACTCCATACAGATTTGCCGATTTGCAGACTGAATGATCGATTTTTGCCGCATCTGTACTGGTTTTCAGCCAACCTGCACCGAGGCAGTGATGACTCTGTATGTGAATCTCGCCGAATTGCTCGGCACCCGCATCGAACAAGGCTTCTATCGCCCAGGCGACCGCTTGCCGTCGGTGCGAGCCTTGAGCGTCGAACATGGCGTCAGCCTCAGCACGGTGCAGCAGGCCTATCGCATGCTCGAAGACAGCGGCCTGGCCACGCCAAAACCCAAG
Organism: Pseudomonas sp. SWRI99; assembly: GCF_014270125.1. Taxonomy (NCBI): domain Bacteria; kingdom Pseudomonadati; phylum Pseudomonadota; class Gammaproteobacteria; order Pseudomonadales; family Pseudomonadaceae; genus Pseudomonas; species Pseudomonas sp. SWRI99. Next base: position 51,627 of record NZ_JABWQR010000017.1, read on the forward strand.
TCGGGCTACTTTGTGCCGGTCGGTCGCGAACTGCCGGAACTACCGGCCATTGGCCGCCCGGCGCAACGGCCGGTGGAGATTTCGCAGTGGGATCAGGTACTGGAGTTGATCCGCGCGGTCCCGCGCAAGGACGTCGTGCAGTTGGGTCGCGGCATGCCCGATGTCGGTTCGCCGACCATGAAGCCGCTTTTGCGCGGTCTGGCACGGATCAGTCGCCGGCAGGACATGCCCGGTCTGTATTACGACAACATCCACGGCAATCTCGAACTGCGTGAACAGATCGCGCGCCTGATGCTCGATTCTGGTTGCCAGTTGAGCGCCAGCGAGCTGGTCATCACCACCGGTTGTCACGAAGCGCTGTCCACCGGCATCCACGCGATCTGCGAGCCGGGGGACATCGTCGCGGTGGATTCGCCGAGTTTTCACGGCGCCATGCAGACGCTGAAGGGGCTGGGCATGAAAGCCCTGGAAATCCCCACCGATCCCCTCACCGGCATCAGCCTCGAAGCGCTGGAACTGGCGCTCGAGCAGTGGCCGATCAAAGTCATTCAGCTCACGCCGAACTGCAACAACCCGCTCGGCTACATCATGCCCGAGTCGCGCAAACGCGCCCTGCTCAACCTGGCGCAGCGCTTCGACGTGGCGATCATCGAAGACGATGTGTACGGCGAACTGGCCTACACCTACCCGCGGCCACGCACGATCAAATCGTTCGACGAAGACGGCCGGGTGCTGTTGTGCAGTTCGTTTTCCAAAACCCTGGCGCCGGGGCTGCGCATCGGTTGGGTCGCGCCGGGGCGATACCTCGAACGCGTGCTGCACATGAAATACATCAGCACCGGATCGACCGCGCCGCAACCGCAGATCGCCATCGCCGAATTTATCAAGGCCGGGCATTTCGAGCCGCACTTGCGGCGCATGCGCATGCAGTACCAGCGCAATCGTGACGCGATGATCGACTGGGTCACCCGCTACTTCCCCGCCGGCACCCGCGCCAGCCGTCCGCAGGGCAGCTTTATGCTGTGGGTGGAACTGCCGGAAGGCTTCGACACCCTGAAACTCAATCGCGCGCTGCACGACCAGGGCGTACAGATTGCTGTCGGCAGCATCTTTTCCGCTTCGGGCAAGTACCGTAATTGCCTGCGCATGAACTACGCGGCGAAACCGACAGCGCAGATAGAAGAGGCCGTGCGCAAGGTGGGCGCAGCGGCGATCAAGCTGCTTGCCGAGAACCCCGCCTTCTGACGCCGGAACGCCTCAGCGCAGGACAAACTTCAGTTCGCTGTCGAACCGGGTCAGGTCGCTGACCCGCGTGTTGGCTGACGCAACGCCGGCCTCAAACTCCAGCTCGATTTCCATGCGCTGGCCTTCAACGCCTGCGTCCGCAATCGCTGGGACCAAGCGGACGCCCGGACGCCAGACGCGCGCATCGGGTTCTTCCCCCTGTCCTTCGCTAAGCCATTGCACCGCTTTGCCATCGAGCCGCACCGCCAGCACCCGCACCTGAAGCGTTCCGGCGCCGAAGCGGTAATGCCCGGCGTCGGCTGCCGCACCCACCAGCTCCAGACGCATCAAGCGGCTCCGCTCGCACTGGACATGAGCCTGGGCCCGCCGCAGACCAAAACTCAACGGGTCACTGTGCACTGATTGCGCCAGCAATTGCCCGCGCGTCGTCGAGCCAAAATCGATGGCCGCCGGGCCGAGCCTGACCGTGCATTCGGCGTGCGCCGGCGCTGGAAAAACGAACATCAGCAAGCTCAACGACAACCCGCTCAACGCAACGGCTTTCAATCCTCGCATGGTGCTTTTCCCTTTTCAGACAGTGCGGCAGATGGCTGTGGCGGATTCATAGAGCGTGTCGAGGTCACGCGCCTCGTCCATGGCGAACTCAAGGTTGCACCGTTGGCCGTCCGCCAACAGCACGTGCAATTGCAGGTCCGGCTGCACGTCCGACAGAAAAATCCGCCCGGCCTCCAGCACGCTGGTGACGTATTGCCCCTGCTCGTCGAACACGCCGACACCCTTTTGTATCAGTACGTTGTCTGCCGTGCGCGCTTGTAGAAGCACACGTCGCGCGGTGACGATGTCGAAGGCCAGATGTGCCACCGCGTTACGTCCGGTCTCGATTTCCTGATAAGCGTTGTGTACGTCGACATTACGCCCAAGGCTCGCGGTATCGAGTTCAACCCGCCCTTTGCTGTAGGCCGGCAGACTGGCCGCGACGGCGTGGCCGGCGTAGTCCGTCCACACCGGGCCGCGCGGGGTGTTGAGCTTGATCCCGGCGCTGTCGCCCGCCTTGAGCAAGGCGAAGGTATCGCGCAACGAATAGGGCGACAGCGTCACGCCTTGCGCATGTAGCAGCACCCCACCACGCAGGCCCACGTCATAGCTCTGGTCGCCCGCCCCGCTGTGTGCGTAGCCGATGTCCAGTTGACTGTAACGTGGCAACAGATTGACCCGGGCGTTGTAGCCGACCCGGCCGTGATCCGGTCGCTCGGCGCCGACGCTATAGGCCAGGTTATCGCTCAATTGCTCATTGAATCGCAAACCGCTGCGCGTGCCGCTGAGCTGATCATTGCGAACGTAGCCGCGCATGGCCTGGCGAGCACCCAGGGGCAGGCTGACGCTCAGATAGACCGCCATCCCCCGCGCATCGTCCTCGGAGTCCGCGACATCGCGCTCTACCGTCAAGGACACGCTGGTCCGGCGCAGTAGCTGCGACCAGGCCACCGCCACTCTGGAGGTGGTCGAGCCATCGAACATGGCCATTCGTGAGTAGCTCCCAGACAACCCGCCCAGCGCATGGCTGCTGACACTCAGGCTCGCCGTCAGCTGATCGCGTACCCGTTGCAAGGGCTGATCCTGGCGCGGATCCCAGGTGGTGTCCGACAACGTGCGGAAATCCCGGGTCTGGCGGGTCATTGCCAAACTGGCTGACAGCGTTTCGCCGAGCAGACCATTGGCCGTCCAGCGCATCTGCGTCCCAGCCAGCGCCTGATCTTGCACCCGGGAGACCACTTGCCGCCCGCCCAGCACCAGACGATCGCCGACGGCTGTTTGCACGGCCCAGCCCACGGCCTCATACCCCGTACCGAACATGGCTCCACCCGTGGCCTGCCAACGTGGACCCAAGCGCCAATCCTTACTCGCGGCGACAAATGACGGCGCATCACGCTCGTCCCCCGAATAACGCCGCACTTGCCCGGCGGCCAAGCCATAACCCGCCGTCCGCCCCGGCAGCGCACCGCGCAGTTGCGTTGCCGGCACAATAAAACGCCGCTGCTGGCCGCTCTCCTCGTGCACCGTGACTTCCAGATCCGCGTTCTGACTGAGCAACGGCAGCCCCACCAGGGTAAACGGCCCGCTGGGCACCACGGTGGTGTAGATAAGCGCGCCGCTCTGGGTGACTTCGATCCGGGCCGAGGAATAGGCAATGCCCTCGACTCTGGCACCGGCGCTGTCCTCGTCCAGCTCCATCAACGCCAGCTCCGGCTGCAATTGCAGGCCGTTGAAAGACTCTGCGGAAAACAGCGGCGAGAGCATGTTCAGTTGCCCTAATTGCAGGTTTGCCTGGTAACGTTCAAAGGTGTGCGAAGCATAGGCATTCAAGTGCTCGACGCGCCCCTCGCCGCCGGACTCGCTATACCCTTGGCGGCTTCGAAACGCCCAATCTGCGGTGTTCAGGCCCAACTCGGCATTGAGGCTACGGTACTGCGAGGATTGCCCGGCATAGCGGCTACCGAGCATCAATGCATCGTAATTGATGAGACCCGCCGTACCGCCATTGGCAAAACTGCGCCGCGTCGGGCTATCAGGCAACAGGGCATCGGTGGGCACCAGCAGTTCGACGTGGCCACGGGCGGGATCGGCCTGCACAACGGCGTGGGTAAAACGCCGGGCAAACAGCTCGCATCCCGGCTCGGTTATTGCGCCGACGCGATCCAGCGGGCTGATGCCGCCACGCTCGAGCAACAAGGGCGAAAAACACAACTCGCCCTCGGCATCGAACGTCACCTGCAACCGCCCCTTGGGCACGCCATTGACCGCCAGTGTCACCGTCTGCGGGCCCTCGCGAAAGCGCGGCGCCTGACTGAAATACTCGGCCAGGCGCGGATCCAGCCCGCGCGACCTGAGCAGATTCTGATCGAACTGCACGCTGGCCGGCGCGGCGCTGCCAATCGATGAATAACCCAATGCGCCCGCCAGCAAGAGCCCGGCACCGCAACCCGGTCGCATCAGTCCGGTCCCAACGGGGCATCAAAGTGCGAAACGGCGAAACCGTAAGTGGTCACCGGGTACAGCCGTACCTTCGTCTGCGCCTGACCCGGCGCGGCAGGCCCAGCCAATGTCAGGGTTTCGCCGGGCAGGACGTAAGTGCGCCCCAAGTCCATCGCTTGCTGTTCCGGCAGCAACGTCACCGAGTGTCGCAGGCGTACAACATACGGGCTGGGATTGCGCACCTCGATCCGCTCGCCCTGGCGTGACCAACGCAAATGCTTCCATGGCTCGCGATCGACCAGCAGGTTCGCCGGCCGCAGAATCGCCGGGATATTCTGTCGCACGCTCAGATCCACCCGCGCCTTGCCCGTCGAATCCTGCGGCGCGATCCCTTCGAAGACCACACGTTTGAGACGCTCGGTCTTCAACGGCTCGGCGCTGCGCAGGATGAATCGCACCCGCTGGGTGGCGCCAGGTTCAACCCGGGCTACGGGCGGTGTGAGCAATAACAGGGACTCGGTGTCCTGCGGTACATCTTGGACCGATGTGTGCAGCAGCGCCGGATGTGACTCGCTGTTGGTGACATTGATTGCCGCCTCGCCCACTCCTTCCTCCAACACCATGACCGGTGTTTCCGGAACCATCCCCGCCGCCTGGCTCGCACCCGGCAGCCATGAAACAGCCAGCAGCACGCTGGCAATGACGTTGCGCACGAAGGCGTTCATCTCGTTTCCCACAGGCACGCGCGCAGCCGGCATTGATGCCGGGCCGCGGGCCAATTCGTTGTTTTGATTGAACGTAACAGGCCCGAAAAAAACCCGGCGCCGGTCGAAAGTCACTGCGTTTTTTCAGCACTGCCAACCCAATGCATGGCAGCAGTGCGCGTCACGTCAGAGGTAGAGCAGCTCGAATGTCGCCGAACCGTTAAGGGCGATCTCGGAGGTAATCGGAAGGTCCTGCGCGGGTCCGATAACCGGCACCAGCGTCATGGGAAAGATGTGCACGACGCCCGGTGTCGGGCCTGCCGCGAGGGACGCGCCCCATGAGTAGCGAAGGTTGCCACCCTCGGCGTTCTTGCCCACCAGTTTGGCCGTCTCGGGGCTGGTCCAGTTGTCCATACCCCCTTGCTTGTACATGACCATGGAAGGCTGACCATCAACAGTGGGTGTACCGAAGCGCAAACCGTAGCCACCGATCTTGGCGCCGGCCACTTCGCCAATGCCGTAGATGTACATCGCCCAGTCCGTACCATCGACAACAATCCCGGGCAACTGAGTACTGGCCTGGTTGTCATGCACTTTGATCGCCATGGGCGCGTTTGCCGAGCAATTGACGCTAAGCGTGATGTTGTGGTTTTGCAGCTCGGTCTGCCGGTCACGGTTCAGCGAACTGGCAGGAATATTGCCCAGCTCCACGGTATTTCCCCCGGAAAATCCAGGGATGCACGAGGTCGGGATGATGGTCCCGGTGATCGACAGATCCGCACTATCGGCCATGGCCAATGTCGGTATCAGGGCGCTTGCGACAGCAATTGCACGAAAGGTTTTGCGCATGAAAATTCTCACTCCATAAGAATCGAAAGATGACAGCCAAGTGGATTTCTTCTGCATGAAAAACGGAAATGTCCTTCTCTGCGTTGTCATTATTCCGATTACTTGCGCCCAGCGATGTAAGAGGAGGTAACAATGCATGTTGGAAAAATCGCTGCAACACGTAGCTGATCAGAGCCGGAAAATTCGTCAGTTTGTTGAATACCCTGCATCCGACCGACAGTCACAGACTACAAACCGCTCTGCCCTGCCCCACGGATCGACTGCCCTCGCCGCGAACAACACTTCATCACCGGCGTGCCATACTCCAGGCCCCACCCCTGAGCGGAGAAATCTGACTTGAGAATCGGACTCCCCCAGCCGCTGGTACCGTTGCTCTTGCTGCTACTTGCCGGTTGCGCGACTGTTGATGTCCCTCGGCAACCCAGCCAGGCTTTGCCGGCGAAAGAGTCAGCGTTCGGCCGTTCGATTCAGGCGCAGGCTGCCCCCTACAAAGGGCAATCGGGGTTTCGCCTGCTCTCTGACAGCGGCGAGGCGTTTACCGCCCGGGCGGAGCTGATTCGCCATGCCCAGGTCAGCCTCGATTTGCAGTACTACATCGTCCACGACGGCATCAGCACGCGGATGCTGGTGGATGAAGTGCTCAAGGCTGCCGACCGCGGCGTGCGTGTGCGCATCTTGCTCGACGACACCACCAGCGATGGCCTCGATCAGATCATCGCCACGCTGGCGGCGCATCCGCAGATCCAGATTCGCTTGTTCAACCCACTGCACCTGGGGCGCAGCACTGGCGTCACGCGGGCGGCGGGACGGCTGTTCAATCTGTCCGTGCAGCACCGACGCATGCACAACAAACTGTGGCTGGCAGATAACAGCGCGGCCATCGTCGGCGGGCGCAATCTGGGTGATGAATATTTCGACGCCGAACCCAATCTGAATTTCACGGATATCGACATGCTCAGCATCGGCCCGGTGGCCGAGCAGCTCGGGCACAGTTTCGACCAGTACTGGAACAGCGCGCTGAGCAAACCGATCGACGAATTCCTCTCCAGCCAACCCACTGCCAGGGATCTGCAGAACACGCGTACACGCCTTGAGGAATCGCTGGAAGAAACCCGCAAGCAGAACCACGCGCTGTATCAACAACTGATGAAATTCACCACCGACCCGCGCATGGACATCTGGCGCAAAGAGCTGATCTGGGCGTGGAATCAGGCGTTGTGGGACGCACCGAGCAAGGTGTTGTCCAAGGGCGAGCCAGATCCGCACCTTCTGCTGACCACGCAGTTAGGCCCGGAACTGACCGGGGTGAGCAAAGAGCTGGTCATGATTTCGGCATATTTCGTGCCGGGCCAGCCAGGGCTCGTCTACCTGACCGGGCGCGCCGATGCCGGGGTTGCCGTGAGCCTGTTGACCAATTCGCTGGAGGCCACCGACGTGCCAGCGGTGCATGGCGGTTACGCGCCGTATCGCAAGGCCTTGCTGGAGCATGGGGTAAAACTCTATGAGCTGCGGCGTCAGCCTGGGGATAACTACGGCAGCGGCCCGCGAGTCTTCTACAGCCGCTCGTATCGCGGCTCGGATTCCAGCCTGCACAGCAAGGCGATCATCTTCGATCGACGCAAATCGTTTATCGGCTCGTTCAATTTCGATCCGCGCTCAGTGCTGTGGAACACCGAAGTCGGCGTCCTGGTCGACAGCCCGGAACTTGCCGAGCATGTGCGCGCACTGGCGCTGCAAGGCATGGCGCCGACCTTGAGTTACCAGGCAAAACTTGAACACGGCCAGGTTGTCTGGGTCACCGAGGACAACGGCCAGATGCATACGCTGACCAAAGAACCGGGGAGCTGGTGGCGGCGCTTCAACTCATGGTTCAGCACCAGCGTAGGCCTGGAGCGGATGCTGTAATCAGACAGCGGACTAATTGTGGCGAGGGAGCTTGCTCCCGCTGGGCTGCGCAGCTGCCCCAAAGATCTTGTGAGCGCTGCGCACTCAAGCGGGAGCAAGCTCCCTCGCCACATTGTTTATCCGAAACGCCGTATCAGGCAGGCTCGGTCATCGGGCCGAAAGCGCCTTGGCGCAATAACAGCAGCACCAACCCGAACGCCCCCACCGCCATCAGCAGCGGCAACGCATGCCCGTTGATCCACTGACTCCCCGCCCCCGCCGCCAGCGGCCCGACCAGACAACCAACGCCCCACAGCTGGGCAATATGCGCATTGGCCCGCACCAGCGCGTCGTCGCGATAACGCTCGCCAATCAGGATCAGCGAAAGGGTAAACAAGCCGCCGGCACTCGCACCGAACAACACCCACAATGGCCAGATCAGCAGCGTATCGAGTAACGCCGGTATCGCCAGACTCGACAGCATCAACACCACCGCACAACCGGCAAACAGCGTGCGTCGCGACAGATAATCGGCCAAGGCGCCAATCGGCAACTGCAGCAGTGCGTCGCCGACCACCACGGTGCTGACCATCGCCAAAGCGATGTCCGCCGTGAAGCCCTGTTGCAGGCAATACACCGGCAACAAGGTCAGGATCATCGCTTCGAACGCGGCAAACAACGACACCGCCCAGGCAATCGCCGGCAACTCGCGGGCAAAGCCCCACAACTCGCTGAAGGTTACGCTGCTGGCCTCACTGCCGGGCGCGCCACTGCGCCCCAAGAGCAACAACGGCGAGACGGTCAGCAGACCGACCCCCACCCAAAAACCGTAATCATGTTCAGTGCCGAGCGCCCCCAGCAGCAGCGGACCGGACAGTTGGCTCAACGCGTAGCTGCTGCCATACAAAGCAACCAGCCGCCCGCGCCAGTTTTCGACCACCAACTGATTGATCCAGCTTTCGCCCAGAATAAACACGATGGTCAGGATCACGCCGATCATCAGGCGCAACACCAGCCAGATCGGGTAGCTCGGCAACAGCGCCAGCAAACCGATCGACAATGCCCCGGCCCACAGGCACAGACGCATCAGGTTCGCCGTGCCGAAATACGCGGCGAGGTGGCTGGAAACCTTCGCGCCCAGTAGCACCCCGATCGCCGGCATCGCCGCCATCACACCGATGGCGAACGAGCCATAACCCCAGCCCTCCAGGCGCAACGACACCAACGGCATGCTGACCCCAAGGGCCAGACCGACACTCAAGACAGACGCCAACACGGCGAAATACGTCGCCCACCGCATGTTCCACGCTCCTGTGGATTGTTTTTATGAATACGCCAAACCACTGTGGGAGCGAGCCTGCTCGCGAATACGGTTCCACATTCAGCGAATTTGCTGACTGGTACACCGCTTTCGCGAGCAGGCTCGCTCCCACAGGGGATCTGCTTCGTTTGGAGGATCTGCTCTCGCAAACAGATCCTTTTTAACGACCTACAGCTTGATCCAAGTCGCCTTCAGCTCGGTGTACTTGTCGAACGCGTGCAGCGATTTGTCGCGACCGTTGCCCGACTGCTTGAAGCCACCGAACGGTGCGGTCATGTCGCCGCCGTCGTACTGGTTGACCCACACGCTGCCGGCGCGCAAGGCCTTGGCGGTCAGATGCGCCTTGGAAATGTCCTGAGTCCACACCGCTGCGGCCAGACCGTATGGCGTGTCGTTGGCAATCTGGATGGCTTCTTCGGCGGTATCGAAAGCAATCACCGACAGCACCGGGCCGAAAATTTCTTCCTGAGCAATCTTCATGGCGTTGCTCACGCCGTCAAAAATCGTTGGCTCAACGTAGGTGCCACCGGTTTCCTGAAGGATGCGCTTGCCGCCCGCGACCAGTTTGGCGCCATCGCTGTGGCCGGATTCGATGTAGGACAGCACAGTGTTCATTTGCTGGGTGTCGACCAGCGCGCCGACGTTTGTCGCCGGGTCCAGCGGGTTACCCGGTTTCCAGGTTTTCAACGCCTCGATCACCATCGGCAAGAATGTGTCCTTGATCGAACGCTCGACCAGCAGACGCGAACCGGCGGTGCAGACCTCGCCCTGGTTGAAGGCGATGGCGCTGGCGGCGGACTCGGCGGCAGCTTGCAGGTCCGGCGCATCAGCGAAGACGATGTTCGGGCTCTTGCCGCCAGCTTCCAGCCAGACGCGCTTCATGTTCGATTCGCCGGCGTAGACCATCAGTTGCTTGGCGATTTTGGTCGAACCGGTAAATACCAGCGTATCGACGTCATTGTGCAGACCCAACGCCTTGCCGACGGTGTGGCCATAGCCCGGCAGCACGTTGAGTACGCCTTTCGGAATCCCGGCTTCAACGGCCAACGCAGCGATGCGGATAGCGGTCAGCGGCGATTTTTCCGACGGTTTGAGCACCACCGAGTTACCGGTCGACAGCGCCGGACCGAGTTTCCAGCAAGCCATCATCAGCGGGAAGTTCCACGGCACGATGGCAGCGACCACGCCCACCGGCTCACGCGTCACCAGACCCAGTTGGTCGTGCGGGGTCGCCGCGACTTCGTCGTAAATCTTGTCGATCGCTTCACCACTCCAGCTCAGCGCCTGCGCTGCGCCCGGTACGTCGATGTACAGCGAATCGCTGATCGGCTTGCCCATGTCGAGGGTTTCGAGCAGCGCCAGTTCTTCCGCATGCTGTTTCAGCAGGCTGGCAAAGCGGATCATCGTGGCTTTGCGTTTGGTCGGCGCCAGGCGCGACCAGACGCCGGAATTGAAAGTGGCGCGGGCGTTTTCCACGGCACGGTCGGCGTCGGCGGCGTCACAGCTGGCGATTTTGCCGAGCAGACGGCCATCGACCGGGCTGATGCATTCGAAGGTTTCGCCGGAGACGGCGTCGGTGTATTCGCCATTCAAAAAGGCGCGACCTTCGATTTTCAGATCGCGGGCGCGTTGTTCCCAGTCGGCACGAGTCAGGGTGGTCATTCGGGTGTCCTCCTCTTATTGAATACAAGCGCTGCGGCGCTCTTCAAGAATACTGCCCGGCCAGCCTGCACTTTCGGCCCAAGGCACCCGCCACCCTAAACCAGCGGCCGGGTTTGTTTCAATATATTTGACATAAGCCAGCGATACGGCCTTGCCGTGTTCATTTTAATAAACATAGACTTTGGCCCATTCCAGCCAACGCGCCGTCATTGCGGGAGAAAACAACAATGAACATCCAGAACGTCGTCGACATCAGCCAGGCCAGCAGCGAAGCCGAGCGCTATCGCCCGGACCCGACCAAAGTGCTCAAGGGCGACCCTGAGCAGGCGGTGTTTCACCAGTACGACAGCCCATGCGGGCAGATGGGTGTGGGCGTGTGGGAAGGCGCGGTGGGTCAGTGGACGGTGAACTACACCGAGCATGAGTATTGCGAAATTCTCCAGGGAGTTTCGGTGCTGCGTGACAGCGACGGCAATGCCAAGACCTTGCGGGTGGGCGATCGCTTTGTGATTCCGGCGGGGTTTCGCGGGACGTGGGAAGTGCTGGAGGCTTGCCGCAAGGTTTATGTGATTTTTGAACAGAAGGCTTGAGATGTTTGCTGGCTGATCGGCCCTCATCGCTGGCAAGCCAGCTCCCACAGGTTTTGTGCATGACACAGGTTCAGTGAGGACTGGCGATGAATGTGGGAGCTGGCTTGCCAGCGATGAAGCCCAACCGGTCACCGCAGAATCCAAGGCAAAAAAAAGGCCCGCATCTCACGATACGGGCCTTTTTCGCAGTCAGGAAAAATCAATTACTTGATTTTGCCTTCCTTGTACATCACGTGCTTGCGAACAACCGGATCATATTTCTTGATCTCGATTTTGTCCGGGGTAGTACGCTTGTTCTTGTCGGTAGTGTAGAAGTGACCAGTACCGGCGCTCGAGATCAAACGAATCAATTCACGCATGATTAGCTCCCTTAAATCTTGCCATCGCGGCGAAGTTCGGCGAGCACGACAGTGATGCCACGCTTGTCGATGATACGCATGCCTTTGGCAGATACGCGCAGACGCACAAAACGTTTCTCTTCTTCAACCCAGAAGCGGTGATGCTGCAGGTTCGGCAGGAAACGACGACGGGTTTTGTTGTTTGCGTGGGAAATGTTATTCCCAGTCACCGGACCCTTACCGGTAACTTGACAGACTCTCGACATGCCTCAGCCCTCTAAAACCACATGCCCAACCCGGCATGGGTTGGCCGCTTAATCTCTCAGTCATTTGGCGCCAGGCGCCGCGTTTCTTTAGAGGTCTTACCGGCTACACCTACAGTGAAGGAACCGGGCCCCTAGAAAAGAGCGCTGCTTTATACCAGAAAGACCGGGGAGCAACAACAATCGGTGTGCAATCAATCGGCAAAAAGGCGTTTTTTCCCGCTGCGAGCGCCTTGGACAAAGGCCGCAACCGATTTTGACCACTCGTCGCAGAAATCCCATCTTACAGGGGATTCAGACTTTTCATCACGCCGTTATCGAGCGGAACCGCATCAGCATGCCCCTGAAAATGCAAAAAGGGGATAGTCATTTGCAATCCAGAGCTCTAGGGTAGGACTTTTCCAGACTGCACTTGCAGATGGGCCTTCGATCTGTAAAGGAAACCGACCATGCGCCTCGCTGCCCTACCCCTGTTGCTCATCCCGTTCCTGCTCAGCCCATTGGCCCAGGCCGCCGCGTTGAGCGTCTGTACCGAGGCCAGCCCTGAAGGGTTCGATGTGGTGCAGTACAACTCGCTGACCACCACCAATGCCTCGGCAGACGTGTTGATGAACCGCCTGGTGGATTTCGATACCGCCAGCGGCAAGGTCGTGCCGAGCCTGGCCGACAGTTGGGAGGTCAGCAGCGACGGCCTGGCCTACGTCTTCAAGCTGCGTCCGAAGGTGAAGTTTCACACCACCGAGTACTTCAAACCGAGCCGCGAGCTGACCGCCGAAGACGTCAAATTCAGTTTCGATCGTATGCTCGACCCGGCCAACCCGTGGCACAAAGTTGCCCAGAGCGGCTTCCCTCATGCGCAGTCGATGCAACTGCCTGCGCTGATCAAAAAGATCGATGCGCTCGACCCGCTGACGGTGCGTTTCACGCTTGATCACCCGGATTCGACCTTCCTCGCGACCCTGAGCATGGGTTTCGCCTCAATCTATTCCGCTGAATACGCCGACAAGCTGATCAAGGCCAACGCCACGGACAAGCTCAACAGCCAGCCGATCGGCACCGGGCCGTTTGTGTTCAACCGGTTCCAGAAAGACGCGGCGATCCGCTACAAGGCCAACCCGGATTATTTCGGCGGCAAGCCCTCGGTCGATCCACTGATTTTTGCCATCACCCCGGACGCCAACGTGCGCCTGCAAAAGTTGCGGCGCAATGAATGCCAGATCGCCCTGTCACCGAAACCATTGGACGTACAGGCGGCGCTGAAAGAGCCGACGTTAAAAGTCGAAAAGACTGACGCATTCATGACTGCTTTCGTCGGCATCAACAGCCAGCACCCGCCGCTGGACAAGCCGGAAGTACGCCAGGCGATCAACCTCGCGTTCGACAAGGCCAATTACATCAAAGCTGTGTTCGAAGACACCGCCGAAGCGGCCAACGGCCCTTACCCGCCGAACACCTGGAGCTACGCCAAGAACCTGCCGGGCTACCCGCACGACGTAGCCAAAGCCAAGGCGCTGCTGGCCAAGGCCGGTTTGAAGGATGGCTTCCAGACCACCATCTGGACGCGTCCGTCAGGCAGCCTGCTCAACCCGAACCCGAGCCTTGGTGCGCAGATGCTGCAATCTGACCTGGCAGAAATCGGCATCCAGGCGGAAATCCGGGTGATCGAGTGGGGTGAGCTGATTCGTCGCGCCAAGGCTGGCGAGCATGACCTGCTGTTCATGGGCTGGGCCGGCGACAACGGCGACCCGGACAACTTCCTCACGCCGCAGTTTTCCTGCGCGGCGGTAAAGTCCGGCACCAACTTCGCGCGTTACTGCAACGCCGATCTGGACAAGCTGATCAGCGCCGGCAAGACCACCAGCGAACAAGGCGTGCGCACCAAGCTGTATGAACAGGCACAGGTGCAGATCCAGCAGCTGGCATTGTGGCTGCCGTTGGCGCACCCGACGGCGTATGCACTGACACGCAAGGATGTGCAGGGTTACTCGGTAAGCCCGTTTGGCCGGCAGGATTACTCCAGAATCAGCTTCAAGCCCTAAGCGGCAAGCCGCAAGCCAGAGCCCTCCGCGCAACGCTCTGGCTTGCCGCTTGGAGCTAGATGCTTGCCGCTGCTTTTGTTACATCCAGCCACACTCCGCCATCGACAGCGGCTCGCCATCGCCAATGATGAAATGATCGAGCACCCGCACATCGATCAGCTCCAGCGCCTTTTGCAACCGTTTGGTCAGCACACGATCCGCCTGACTCGGATCGGTATTACCGGACGGATGGTTATGACAGAGAATGACGGCCGCCGCGTTATTGGCCAGCGCCCGCTTCACCACTTCCCGTGGATGCACACTGGTATTGTCGATCGAGCCGCGAAACAGCGCTTCGAAGTTTAACACCTGATGTTTCGAATCCAGGAACAGGCAGCCGAACACCTCGTGCGGCTCATGTCGCAGCATGGCCTTGAGGTAGTCGCGTACGACCTGAGGGTTTTCCAGCGCGGGTTTCTGCCGCATTCGTTCTGCCAGATGCCGCCGCCCCATTTCCAGCACCGCCTGTAACTGCGCATATTTCGCCGGCCCCAGGCCCAACTGCTCGCTGAACGAGCCAAGATCGGCGTCGAGCAGAACGCGCAGGCTGCCGAATTGGCTCAAAAGGTGTCGCGCCAGATCCACAGCGCTTTTGCCGGAGACTCCGGTGCGTAGAAAAATCGCCAGTAATTCGGCGTCCGAAAGGCTTCCCGAGCCCTGTTCCAGCAGTTTCTCCCGCGGCCGTTCCGCCGCTGGCCAATCGCGAATACTCATACACACTCCCTGTCTGTGGGCGCCGCTGTTCCGTAGCGGTCGCTGTGATATCTTAGCCCATCTTTTTTGCGGTCGATTCAACCCTGGGGAGGGGCATCGCACTGCAGTCATCAACGAAATGAAAGGCAGACCTATGCAGCGGCTGTATCGGAAACGCATCGTTCTGGGCGTCGGCGGCGGCATTGCGGCCTACAAGAGCGCCGATCTGGTTCGCCGCCTGATCGACCAGGGCGCCGAAGTGCGTGTGGTCATGACCCATGGCGGCGCCGAATTCATCACCCCGCTGACCATGCAGGCCCTGTCCGGCCACCCGGTCCATCTGGACTTGCTCGACCCGGCCGCCGAAGCCGCCATGGGCCATATCGAACTGGCCAAATGGGCCGACCTGGTGCTGATCGCCCCGGCTACCGCTGACCTGATCGCCCGCCTCGCCCAAGGCATCGCCAACGATTTGCTGACCACGCTGGTGCTGGCCACCGACGCCGTCGTCGCCGTTGCGCCGGCAATGAACCAGGCCATGTGGCGCGACCCGGCGACCCAGGCCAACCTGCAAGTCCTCCAAAGCCGTGGCCTGAAGACCTTCGGCCCGGCCTCGGGCAGCCAGGCCTGCGGCGACGTCGGCATGGGCCGCATGATGGAAGCCACCGATCTGGCGCTACTCGCCGCCGATTGCTTCCAGCGCCTGGCCCTGACCGGCAAGCATGTGGTCATTACCGCCGGCCCGACCCAGGAAAACATCGACCCGGTGCGCTACATCACTAACCACAGCTCCGGAAAAATGGGTTTCGCCCTCGCCGAAGCGGCTGTGGAAGCCGGCGCCCGCGTCACCTTGATCAGCGGCCCGGTGCATCTACCGACCCCGGATCGCGTCACGCGCATCGATGTGGTCAGCGCCCGCGACATGCTCGCCGCCTGTGAGTCGGCGATCCCGTGCGACGTCTTCATCGCCTCCGCTGCGGTGGCGGACTACCGCCCGGAAGTCGTCGCCCCGCATAAACTCAAGAAAGATCCTACGAGCGGTGACGGCTTCGTCCTGCAAATGGTGCGCAACCCGGACATCCTCGCCACCATCGCGACCCGTCCCGACCGTCCGTTCAGTGTCGGCTTCGCTGCCGAGACCGAACACCTGCTCGACTACGCTGCGCGCAAGCTGAAAGACAAGAATCTCGATCTGATCGTCGCCAACGACGTGGCCAACCCGAGCATCGGTTTCAACAGCGAAGAAAACGCCTGCAGCGTCATCGACCGTGAGCTGCACGCCACGGTTTTCGCCCAGACCAGCAAAAGCAAGATCGCTCGCCAACTGGTCACTTTTATCGCCGAACGTCTGAACCAGGTTTAATTTACATGCACGCTTTGCAAGCCAAGATCCTCGACCCACGCATCGGCACGCAATTCCCGCTGCCGCAATACGCCACTCCGGGCTCCGCCGGCCTCGACCTGCGCGCGATGCTGGAACAGGACATTGTGATCAAACCGGGTGAAACCGTGCTGATTCCCACCGGCCTCTCGGTGTACATCGGCGACCCGAACCTCGCTGCACTGATCCTGCCGCGCTCGGGCATGGGCCACAAACATGGCATCGTCCTGGGCAACCTGGTCGGCCTGATCGACTCCGATTATCAAGGCCCGCTGATGGTGTCCTGCTGGAACCGTGGCCAGAGCGATTTCACCATGACCGTCGGCGAACGTCTGGCGCAACTGGTCCTGGTACCGGTGGTGCAGGCGCACTTCGAAATGGTTGAAGAGTTTGTCGAGACCGAGCGCGGCACCGGCGGTTTCGGCCACACCGGCACCCAGTAGCGCAGAAACACTACTGTGGCGAGGGAGCTCGCTCCCGCTGGGCTGCGCAGCAGACCCAAAATCTTGTGGGCGCTGCGCACCCAAGCGGGAGCAAGCTCCCTCGCCACAAATTTTGTGCAATGGATGGCGCACGGTTAAGCGCGGAATATCAAGGTTTTGCTGGCCGCAAGCCACGCCAGCCGAGGTGTCATGGCCCTTTCATACCACGAACTCTCTGTGGAAAACGCCGTCATACCCTTCAGTTTGAGCCTGCCGTCGAACGTTTCGCCGGTCTGTCCCGCCCTTTCGAGATGGAGCATTTCCGCAGATGAGCACCCCCGCCAAGATCGCCCCGAAGCTGCCTGACAGCATTTTCCGCGCCTACGACATTCGCGGCACCGTGCCGGAATACCTCAACGGTGAAACCGCTTACTGGATCGGCCGCGCCATCGGCTCGCAGAGCCTGGCCCAGGGCGAGCCGAACGTGTCGGTCGGTCGTGACGGCCGCCTGTCCGGCCCGGAGCTGGTCGCGGAACTGATCCGCGGGATCGCCGAAAGCGGTTGCCACGTCAGCGATGTCGGCCTGGTGCCGACGCCGGCGCTGTACTACGCCGCCAATGTGCTGGCCGGCAAGTCCGGGGTCATGCTGACCGGCAGCCACAACCCGTCGAACTACAACGGCTTCAAGATCGTGATCGCCGGCGACACCCTCGCCAACGAGCAGATCCAGGTGCTGCACGAGCGCATCAAGAACAATGACCTGAGCACCGGCCAGGGCAGCGTCACCCAAGTTGAAATCCTCGACCGCTACAACACCGAAATCGTCCAGGACATCAAACTGGCCCGCCGCCTGAAAGTCGTGGTCGACTGCGGCAACGGCGCGGCCGGCGTGATTGCTCCACAACTGATCGAAGCGCTGAATTGCGAAGTGATCCCGCTGTTCTGCGAAGTCGACGGCAACTTCCCGAATCACCATCCGGACCCGGGCAAGCCTGAGAACCTCGTCGACCTGATTGCCAAGGTCAAGGAAACCAACGCCGATATCGGCCTGGCCTTCGACGGCGACGGCGACCGCGTCGGCGTAGTGACCAATACCGGCAGCATCGTCTACCCGGATCGCCTGCTGATGCTGTTCGCCCGCGATGTGGTGGCACGCAATCCGGACGCGGAAATCATCTTCGACGTCAAATGCACCCGTCGCCTGGTGCCGCTGATCAAGGAATACGGCGGTCGGCCGCTAATGTGGAAGACCGGTCACTCGTTGATCAAAAAGAAAATGAAACAATCCGGCGCGCTGCTGGCCGGTGAAATGAGCGGGCACATCTTCTTCAAGGAGCGCTGGTTCGGTTTCGACGACGGCATCTACAGCGCCGCACGTCTGCTGGAGATCCTCAGCAAGGAAAAATCCACCGCGGAAGAGTTGTTTGCCACCTTCCCGAACGATATTTCCACGCCGGAAATCAATATCCATGTGACCGAAGAGAGCAAATTCAGCATCATTGATGCACTGCACGATGCTCAGTGGGGCGAAGGCGCCGACCTGACCACCATCGACGGCGTGCGGGTCGATTACGCCAAAGGCTGGGGCCTGGTGCGCGCCTCCAACACCACACCGGTGCTGGTACTGCGTTTCGAGGCCGATGACGAAGCTGAATTGCAGCGCATCAAGGATGTGTTCCACACCCAACTGAAACGCGTTGCACCTGATCTCCAACTACCGTTCTGATCCACCCGGAGCCCTGAATGACCCTCGAACGCGAAGCCGCCGCCAACACTGCCAAGGTCCTGTCCGAAGCGCTGCCTTATATCCGACGCTATGTCGGCAAGACCCTGGTAATCAAATACGGCGGCAACGCGATGGAAAGCGAGGAGCTGAAAACCGGCTTCGCCCGCGACATCGTGCTGATGAAAGCCGTGGGCATCAACCCTGTGGTCGTGCACGGCGGTGGTCCGCAGATCGGTGATCTGCTCAAGCGCCTGTCGATCGAGAGTCATTTTGTCGACGGCATGCGCGTCACCGACGCGGCGACCATGGACGTGGTGGAAATGGTGTTGGGCGGTCAGGTCAACAAAAGCATCGTCAACCTGATCAACCGCCACGGCGGCAGCGCCATCGGCCTGACCGGTAAAGACGCCGGGCTGATTCGCGCGAAGAAGCTCACTGTTACCCGCCAGACCCCGGAGATGACCCAGCCGGAAATCATCGACATCGGTCATGTCGGCGAAGTGGTCGGGATCAACACCGAGCTGCTGAACCTGCTGGTCAAAGGCAACTTCATCCCGGTGATCGCGCCGATCGGCGTGGGTGAAAACGGCGAGTCGTACAACATCAACGCCGACCTGGTGGCCGGTAAAGTCGCCGAAGCCCTGAAAGCCGAGAAGCTGATGCTGCTGACCAACATCGCCGGCCTGATGGATAAATCGGGCACCGTGTTGACCGGCCTGAGCACGCAGCAGGTCGACGACCTGATCGCCGACGGCACGATCTACGGCGGCATGCTGCCGAAGATCCGCTGCGCACTGGAAGCGGTTCAGGGCGGCGTCGGCAGCTCGCTGATCATCGACGGTCGCGTACCGAATGCGATCCTGCTGGAAATCTTCACCGACACCGGCGTGGGCACGCTGATCAGCAATCGCAAGCGTCCATAAGCGCCAGCGCCAACAAAAAGACCCCGCTCAGTCTGACTGAGCGGGGTCTTTTTATTGCCTGCAACTTTGGTGACATACCCTCTTTTGTGGCGAGGGAGCTTGCTCCCGCTGGTCTGCGTAGCGCCCCGGAAGGCGGGTGAGCGCTGCGCACTCAAGCGGGAGCAAGCTCCCTCGCCACACAAGCTCATACCACAGTTCAGACGCCGAACTGGGCGCGGTACGCTTCCACGGCCGGCAAGTGCTGCTTGAGCTGCGGATCGTCGGCGAGGAACTCCAGCACCTGATTCAGCGAAACAATGCTGATCACCGGGATACCAAAATCGCGCTCCACTTCCTGGATCGCCGACAGCTCGCCGTTGCCACGCTCCTGACGGTTCAGAGCGATCAGCACGCCGGCGGCCTTCGCGCCATCCTGGGAGGCGATGATCTGCATCACTTCACGGATGGCGGTACCGGCGGTGATCACGTCATCGATGATCAATACGTCACCGGTCAGCGGCGCGCCGACCAGGCTGCCGCCTTCGCCGTGGGCCTTGGCCTCTTTGCGGTTGAAGCACCATGGCAAGTCACGCCCATGATGTTCGGCCAGCGCAACGGCAGTGGTCGCTGCCAGCGGGATGCCTTTGTAGGCGGGGCCAAACAGAACGTCGAAAGAGATACCGCTTTCGGCGATGGCAGCGGCGTAGAAACGCCCCAGTTGCGCCAGGGCCGAACCCGAGTTGAACAGGCCGGCGTTGAAGAAGTAGGGACTGGTGCGTCCGGACTTCAGGGTGAACTCACCGAAGCGCAAAACCCCGCGATCGATGGCAAAACGAATGAAATCGCGCTGATACGCTTGCATGAAAAAACCCCAAATACCACGGATTTAGCTAATTAGCTTGACGCCGTGTATCATACACGCACGCGATTTTTGGGGCCATTTATGCGGATCATCAGTGTGAACGTCAATGGTATTCAGGCTGCAGTCGAGCGTGGTTTGCTCAGTTGGCTGCAAGCACAGAATGCCGACGTCATCTGTCTGCAGGACACCCGTGCCTCCGCCTTTGAACTGGATGACCCAGCCTTCCAACTGGATGGCTACTTCCTTTATGCCTGCGATGCTGAAGTCCCTGCCCAAGGTGGCGTGGCTTTGTATTCGCGGTTGCAACCGAAGGCTGTCATCAGCGGTCTCGGTTTCGAGACGGCCGACCGCTACGGGCGCTACCTGCAAGCAGATTTCGACAAAGTCAGTATTGCCACCTTGCTGCTTCCCTCGGGGATGAACGGCGATGAGGACTTGAACCAGAAGTTCAAGCTCATGGACGATTTCGGCAAGTACCTGGACAAGCAGCGACGCAAACGTCGCGAGTACATTTATTGTGGCTCGCTGTATGTGGCGCAGCAGAAGCTCGACATCAAGAACTGGCGCGACAGCCAGCAATCTCCAGGCTTCCTGGCGCCGGAACGCGCCTGGATGGACGAGATTGTCGGCAACATGGGCTATGTCGATGCCCTGCGCGAAGTCAGCCGTGAAGGCGACCAGTACAGCTGGTGGCCGGACAACGAACAGGCCGAGATGCTCAATCTGGGTTGGCGCTTTGACTACCAGATTCTGACACCTGGCCTGCGGCGCTTTGTGCGCAGCGCACGCCTGCCGCGTCAGCCTCGGTTCTCGCAGCATGCGCCGCTGATCGTCGACTACGACTGGACGCTGACCATCTAAGTCGTATCGCAGCCATTAAAAAAGCCCGCACCGTAAGATGCGGGCTTTTTCATGCGCCTCGTACTAGACGGCGGCAAAAAATGGCAAGGTCAGATAAAGCTTGATCACGATAACGTTGATGATGTCGATGAAAAAGGCGCCCACCATCGGCACCACCAGAAACGCGATCTGCGACGGCCCATAGCGCTGCGTCACTGCTTGCATGTTGGCAATGGCCGTCGGCGTGGCACCCAGACCGAAGCCGCAATGCCCCGCAGCGAGCACGGCGGCATCGTAGTTACCGCCCATCACCCGGAACGTTACGAAAATCGCGAACAGCGCCATGACCAGCGCCTGCACGGCCAGAATAATGAAGATCGGCAATGCCAGCGCCGCCAGATCCCACAACTTCAGCGACATCAGAGCGATCGCCAGAAACAGCGAGAGGCTGACATTGCCCAGCACAGAGACTTCACGTTCGAATACCTGATACAAGCCAAGCGCTGATAGCCCGTTACGCAACACCACGCCTACAAACAGAACACAGACAAAGGTCGGCAATTCGAAGACAGTACCGTGAAGCAAGCCATTCAACAGGTTGCCCGCGAGCAGGCTGACGGCAATCAGCGCCAGCGTTTCAACGAAGGAAAAGGGCGTGATCGAACGTTCCTTGTTCGGCTGCTCAAAACCTCTTGGTAGTCGCGGCACTTGTTGCGGACTGCAACCCGGCACTTGCACGCGCTTGATCAGCAACCTGGCAACGGGCCCACCGATGAGACCCCCCAGGACAAGACCGAACGTCGCCGAGGCCAGCGCCAGTTCCGAAGCCGAGGCCAAGCCATATTTCTCGCTGAATACCGTGCCCCATGCAGCGCCGGTACCGTGGCCGCCGGCAAGCGTGATCGAGCCCGTCAGCAAGCCCATCAACGGATCGAGCCCGAGCAGGGTTGCCAAGCCGATTCCCATGGCGTTCTGCACCACCAGCAATCCAATGACCGCCAGCAGGAAGACCCCGACAATCCGGCCGCCCTTTTTCAGACTGGCAAGGTCCGCACTCAATCCAATCGTGGCGAAGAAAGCCAACATCAACGGTGTTTGCAAGGACGTATCAAAGCGCACCTCAATATCAAAGGTGCGCAATATCAACAGAAGCAAGGCAACCACCAGGCCACCCGCTACCGGTTCAGGAATATTGTAACTTCGCAAAAAGCCAACACGCGTAACAAGTCCGCGCCCGAGCAGTAATACCAAAGAAGCGGCCACGAGCGTGCCGTAAAAATCGAGCTGAATCATGTGGATTATTCTTTGCTGAATATTCACGAGGCGAGCGTTTACCTGAGCTCGACTGGTGAATTGGCTGATTGTCTCAACACTGATTTCCGGGAAATTCAATAACCGTCGATGGCTTGAACATATCGAAATGTTTCAATCGAAACATTGCACGAACAACTTTAACAACCCTCTCACGCTAATAACAAGGACAGGTATAAGCACTTGCTCGCTCAGTTGTGACCAAAGGTGTAATGGCGAAACATGGATTAATAATTAGCAAACCGCACATCGCCAAGAGATTATTCCTACAACAAAAAAACAATTATTCAGTTGCACAAACAAAAATGCCCCGACAAGTCAGGGGCATTTTAATATTACAAATCAGCGGACCGTTACTTGATCAATCGCCAAGTGAACGGATATCGGTAAGGAAAACCTTCGTTGGCTTTGACACCTGCAATAATCGTCAGAACCAAAGCAGCAATCGCGAGCAAACCAAACAGGAAGAAACCAATGATCAAAAGCATGAGCAGGAAGCAGATCATCGAAGCAATCGCGACAGTGATCTGAAAATTCAGCGCTTCTTTGCCCTGCGCATCGATGAACGGATCTTTCTCGCGCTTCATCTGCCACAGAATCAAGGGTCCGATCAGATTGCCGAACGGAATCCAGATCCCCAGCAAGGCGGACAAGTGACAAAACATCGCCCACTGGCGAACCTCTTGGCTCGGCTTGGGCAGTAACTCTTGCTCATCACTCATCGCACTCTCCTTGTAGACGTGAAAACTGCTCAGTCAGCCAGCGCCGCCTTTTGCAGTTCAAAGATCTCGTTCATGCCTTTTTTCGCCAGCTCCAGCATCGCGTTCAAGTCTTCCGGCTGGAACGGCGCACCTTCAGCGGTGCCCTGTACTTCGATGAAACCACCAGTGCTGGTCATCACCACGTTGAGATCGGTCTCGGCAGCGGAGTCTTCCAGGTAATCCAGATCCAGTACGGCTTCGCCCTGGTACATGCCGACCGATACCGCGCCAATCATTTGCTTGAGCGGGTCGCCGCCTTTAAGGCCGCCGCGCTTCTTGATCACTTTCAAGGCATCAACCAGCGCAACCATGGCGCCGGTGATGGACGCGGTGCGGGTGCCGCCATCCGCCTGGATCACGTCGCAATCGACGTACAGGGTCACGTCGCCGAGCTTCGACATGTCCAGCGCCGCTCGCAGCGAACGGCCGATCAGGCGCTGGATTTCCAGCGTGCGGCCGCCCTGCTTGCCACGGCTCGCTTCGCGCTGGTTACGTTCGCCAGTGGCGCGCGGCAGCATGCCGTACTCGGCAGTCAACCAGCCCTGACCCTGGCCTTTGAGGAAGCGCGGCACGCCGTTTTCGACGCTGACGGTGCAGATGACTTTGGTATCACCGAATTCGACCAGTACGGATCCCTCGGCGTGTTTGGTGTAGTTGCGGGTGATGCGGATCGAGCGGAGCTGATCGGCAACGCGACCACTTGGACGTTTCATAGGGACACCTGTACTGAGGACGGAAAACTGCCAAGCATTATAGAGCGCTGCACCGCGCCTGGGCACTTGTTAAAAACGCTGGCCGACGGCCGAAGGCCCTGAGTCGCGCATAACCGACGGGCTGCAGCGCTTTGTCACACCGTGTGTTTGGGCGCATTCGCCGCACTGCGCTACAATCCTGCGCCTTTGCTGCCAGTCGGCTTAAATTCACTGAAATCGCGCCTGCGGAACACCCTGCTGCGCCGATCTGCATTGCGAGGTCACCGCCATGGTGCACAGCATGACCGCCTTCGCCCGCGTCGAGAAAGCCGGCGCTCAGGGCACCCTGAGCTGGGAACTGCGCTCGGTCAACAGCCGCTATCTGGAACCGCACCTGCGCTTGCCGGAGTCGTTTCGCGACCTCGAAGGCTCGGTACGTGAAGCGCTGCGCCAGGGGCTGTCGCGGGGCAAACTGGAGTGCACGCTGCGCTTCACCGAAGAAAGCACCGGCAAAACCCTGCAAGTCGATCGCGAGCGCGCCGCGCAACTGGTCGCCGCCGCGGAAACCGTCGCCGGGCTGATCAGCAATCCCGCCGCACTGAATCCGCTCGAAGTGCTGGCCTGGCCCGGCGTGCTGGTGGGCGATGCGACTGACCCGCAGGCATTGAACGCCGACGCGCTGGCCCTGTTCAATCAAGGCCTCAGTGAGTTGAAGGCCGGCCGCGAGCGCGAAGGCGCGGAGCTGGCACGGCTGATCAATGAGCGCCTGACCTCCATCGAAGCGGACGTCGTGACGCTGCGCGAACTGGTGCCGCAGATGCTTGCCACCCAGCGCCAGAAAGTCCTCGACCGCTTCGCCGACATGAAGGCCGAGCTCGATCCGCAGCGCCTGGAACAGGAAATGGTCATGCTCGCGCAAAAGAGCGACGTGGCCGAAGAACTGGATCGCCTGAGCACCCACATCATCGAAGTTCGCCGGGTGCTCAAATCCGGCGGTGCGGCCGGGCGACGCCTGGACTTCCTGATGCAGGAGCTCAATCGCGAAGCCAACACCCTGGGCTCCAAGGCCTTCGACCCGCGCAGCACCCAAGCCGCCGTCAACCTCAAAGTGTTGATCGAGCAGATGCGCGAACAAGTGCAGAATATTGAGTAAGGCTACCCTGACATGAACCACCACACCGGCACCCTGTACATCATTTCCGCGCCATCGGGCGCGGGCAAAAGCAGTCTGGTCAAAGCGTTGACCGACGCCAATCCAGAGATCCGCGTTTCGGTCTCGCATACCACCCGCGCCATGCGTCCGGGCGAAGTGGACGGCGTGAACTACCACTTCGTGACCCGCGAAGAGTTCGTGAAAATGGGCGAGCACGGTGATTTCCTTGAGCGCGCCGAAGTCTTCGGCAACTTCTACGGCACCTCGCAGAGCCGCCTGCAACAGACGCTGGACGAAGGCCACGACCTGATTCTGGAAATCGACTGGCAAGGCGCCGAGCAAGTGCGCAAGCTGATGCCGCAGGCGCGCTCGATCTTTATCCTGCCGCCGTCGCTTCAAGCCCTGCACCAGCGCCTGACCAACCGCGGCCAGGACAGCGACGAGATCATCGACGGCCGGATGCGCGAAGCCGTCAGCGAGATGAGTCATTATGTCGATTACGACTACCTGATCATCAACGACGATTTCGCCCACGCGCTCGACGACCTGAAGGCGATTTTCCGCGCCAATCAGCTGCAACAGAAACGCCAGCAGGTACGTTTCGGCAAATTGCTGGCCGAATTGCTCGGTTAAAACAGCACTTCCCAAAATGCCTGCAAGCGCTTTACATTGGTGCTTGCAGCGCGTTGAAGGGCTTGGTCAAAAAATCAGCGCTTCCCTAATCGCTGGTGATTTTTTAAACTGCTCAGTCCGCTCGCCCAACCGGGCAGCGCGCATATTGCATTCGCTCCGAGGAATACCATGGCCCGCGTAACCGTTGAAGACTGCCTAGAACACGTGGAAAACCGCTTTGAGCTGGTCATGCTCTCTACCAAGCGTGCCCGTCAACTGGCCACCGGCGGCAAAGAGCCATTGGTCCAGTGGGAAAACGACAAGCCGACCGTTGTCGCGCTGCGTGAAATTGCTGAAGGCCTGATGAGCTACGAGTTCATCGCCGAGCAGGAAATCGCCCAGGATGAACCGCTGTTCGCAGCGTTCGAGGACGAGTCGAACGAGGCCGTCTAAGCCTATGCCTGGTCGACGTAGCACGGCGCGGGGTCAAAGCTTTCGGCAGGAATCATCATGCCGAGCATAGACGCCCTCGCCGATCGCTTATCGACCTACCTCGGCAACGACCAGGTCAACCTGGTCCGCCGAGCGTACTTCTACGCCGAACAAGCCCATGACGGTCAACGCCGTCGCAGCGGCGAGGCGTACGTCACGCACCCTCTTGCCGTGGCAAATATTCTTGCCGACATGCACATGGACCATCAGAGCCTGATGGCCGCGATGCTGCATGACGTGATCGAAGACACCGGGATTGCCAAAGAAGCGCTGCAGGCGCAGTTCGGTGAAACCGTGGCCGAACTGGTCGATGGGGTCAGCAAACTGACTCAAATGAACTTCGAGACCAAGGCCGAAGCCCAGGCGGAAAACTTCCAGAAAATGGCCATGGCCATGGCACGCGACATCCGCGTGATCCTGGTCAAGCTCGCCGACCGCCTGCACAACATGCGCACGCTGGAAGTGCTGTCCGGCGAAAAACGCCGGCGCATCGCCAAGGAAACCCTCGAAATCTACGCGCCCATTGCCAACCGCTTGGGCATGCACGCGATCCGCATCGAGTTCGAAGACCTCGGCTTCAAGGCCATGCACCCGATGCGTTCTGCGCGGATTTACCAGGCGGTCAAGCGCGCCCGGGGCAACCGCAAGGAAATCGTCAACAAGATCGAAGAATCCCTCGGCCATTGCCTCGCCATCGACGGCATCCAGGGCGAAGTCAGCGGTCGGCAGAAACACCTCTACGGCATCTACAAGAAAATGCGCGGCAAGCGTCGGGCCTTCAACGAAATCATGGACGTCTACGCGTTCCGGATCATCGTCGACAAGGTCGATACCTGCTACCGCGTTCTGGGTGCTGTACATAATTTGTACAAACCGTTGCCGGGGCGCTTCAAGGATTACATCGCGATTCCCAAGGCCAACGGCTATCAGTCGCTGCACACCACGCTGTTCGGCATGCACGGTGTACCGATCGAGATCCAGATCCGCACCCGTGAAATGGAAGAAATGGCCAACAACGGCATCGCCGCCCATTGGCTGTACAAATCCAGCGGCGACGAGCAGCCCAAAGGCACTCACGCCCGCGCCCGGCAATGGGTCAAAGGCGTGCTGGAAATGCAGCAACGTGCCGGCAACTCGCTGGAATTCATCGAGAGCGTGAAGATCGACCTGTTCCCGGACGAGGTCTATGTGTTCACGCCAAAGGGCCGGATCATGGAGCTGCCGAAAGGCTCCACGGCGGTCGACTTTGCCTACGCCGTACACACCGACGTCGGCAACAGCTGCATCGCCTGCCGGATCAATCGCCGCCTCGCACCGCTGTCCGAACCGCTGCAAAGCGGCTCAACGGTGGAGATCGTCAGCGCCCCGGGCGCACGGCCGAACCCGGCATGGCTCAACTTCGTGGTCACCGGCAAGGCGCGTACGCACATTCGCCACGCACTGAAACTTCAGCGCCGCTCGGAGTCCATCAGCCTCGGCGAACGCCTGCTGAACAAGGTCCTCAACGGTTTCGACAGCGCTCTGGAGCAGATCCCGGCCGAACGCGTCAAAGCGATGCTCACCGAATACCGCCTCGAACTGATCGAAGACTTGCTCGAAGACATTGGCCTGGGCAATCGCATGGCTTACGTGGTCGCCCGGCGCCTGCTCGGCGAAGGCGAGCAACTGCCAAGTCCGGAAGGCCCGCTGGCGATTCGCGGCACTGAAGGTCTGGTGCTCAGTTACGCCAAATGCTGTACGCCGATCCCGGGCGACCCGATTGTCGGTCACCTGTCGGCGGGCAAAGGCATGGTCGTGCACCTGGACAACTGCCGCAACATCAGTGAAATCCGGCACAACCCGGAAAAATGCATCCAGCTCTCGTGGGCCAAGGATGTCACCGGCGAATTCAACGTCGAACTGCGCGTCGAACTGGAGCACCAGCGCGGCCTGATCGCCCTGCTGGCCAGCAGCGTCAACGCCGCCGACGGCAATATCGAGAAAATCAGCATGGACGAACGCGATGGCCGCATCAGCGTCGTGCAGTTGGTGGTCAGCGTCCACGACCGTGTGCACCTGGCTCGCGTGATCAAGAAGTTGCGCGCCCTGACAGGAGTGATCCGCATCACTCGCATGCGTGCATAACTCAAACCTAACAAGGAGTCCTACATGACCAAGACTGTTATCACCAGCGACAAGGCCCCGGCCGCCATCGGCACTTACTCCCAGGCGATCAAGGCAGGCAACACCGTGTACATGTCGGGGCAGATTCCTCTGGACCCAAAGACCATGGAACTGGTTGAAGGCTTCGAAGCCCAGACTGTCCAGGTGTTCGAGAACCTCAAGGCCGTGGCCGAAGCCGCTGGCGGTTCGTTCAAGGACATCGTCAAACTGAACATCTTCCTCACCGATCTGAGCCACTTTGCCAAGGTCAACGAGATCATGGGCAAGTACTTCGGCCAGCCCTACCCTGCTCGCGCCGCCATTGGCGTGGCTGCCCTGCCGAAGGGTGCGCAGGTTGAAATGGATGCCATTCTGGTCATCGAGTGATGCGCACGGCGCGGCCTTCAACCGTCGCGCCGACTGCTGCAAGAAAAGGTTTTGAAAGGATTCCACCATGCGCAAAGCGCTAGCTCTCTCGCTGCTCGCCCTCTTCCTTGGCGGCTGCGCCAGCGACCCTGCCGACCGTGACATCAGCGGCACCTGGATCAACCAGGTGGCGATCGATGCCGCTGCCAAGGGCGGCCCCCTGCGCGAAGCGCTGCAGGCCTACGGCCCGAACCTGGAGTGGGACGTCAACACCAAGGCCGGTCAGGCCCGCTACACCAACGGTTTTGAAAACGTCGAAGGACGGCTGCTGGGCGAACATTCCGGCGCCTGGAAAGTCGATTTTTACGGCAGCTCTGCCAGCGAATTGAAACGCGACGGCAACCACCTGCAGCAAGCCGCCAGCGACAACGAACCGGAACAGCTGTTCGACCGCGCACAGATCCCGGTACCGGAAGGCGCGCCGATCGGTGCCAGTTTCGAACGAGCGCTGTACTCGGCGTATCTGGGCGGCAACTGGACCATCGCCAGCGGTCAGGGCGAAGGCGGCACCGTACAGTTCCAGGCCGACGGGCAAGTGACCGGCCTGCCGGGCGCGGATCGGTATGCCTTGTGCCTGGCCGGTGACTGCGCGTCGATGAGCAATGGCAACGACAGCATGTGGCTGCAGCTCAATGGTCAGGGCAATAACTGGATCTTTGTGCGCAAGGGCAAGGAGCTGGAAATCCTGCAAGCAGTCAATACCGCGCTGGCGGATGAGCAGCCGCAGTTTGCGGCGGGTGAGCGCAAGTGGTTGCTGGAGAAGCAGTAACCGTCTCTGAATTCGCAGAAATCCCCCTGTAGGAGTGAGCCTGCTCGCGATAGCGGTGTATCAGACACATCGATATTGACTGATACACCGCTATCGCGAGCAGGCTCACTCCTACAGGGGTTTTGCGAGGCCAGAAAGTCAGCAGCGACCTTCAAGAATCGCTGCGTAACCTTCCCGGTAACTCGGATACTTCGGAGTCCACCCCAATGCTTTCGCCCGCGCATTGCTGCAGCGCTTGCTGCCGGTGCGCCGTACGCTGGCGTCTTCCGCCCATTCAGTCACGCCCAGATACTCGCGCAACCAGCCCACCACCTCAGCCAACGGCGCCGGCGCATCGTCGACACCGATGTAGAATTGATCAAGCGCCACACCCTGCCGATCTTTCTCCAGCAGAAACGCCAGCAACCCCGCCGCGTCATCGGCATGAATCCGATTGCCATACAGGGGCGGCTCGACCGCCACGCGATAACCGCGACGCACTTGGGTCAGCAGCCATTCGCGGCCCGGGCCGTAGATACCGGTCAGACGCAACACGCTCGCCGGGATGCCGCTGTTGAGCGCGACCTGCTCGGCCTCGAGCATCAAACGCCCCGAATAACCGGCCGCGACGGTCTCGGAGGTCTCATCGACCCACACGCCGTCCTGCTGGCCGTACACACTGCTGCTAGAGACGAAGACCAGTCGCTCAGGCACTTGCCCATAGTCGCCCAGCCAACTCAGCACATTCTGCAAGCCTTGAACGTAAGCCTTGCGGTAGCCCTCTTCATCGTGATCGGTCGCCGCAGCGCAATAAACCACATGATCAACGGCGCCTACCGGCCAGGTCGCCGGGCATTCTTCGTTGAACAGGTCCCCGGCAACGCCGATCACACCCTCCGGCAGCCTGGAAACATCCCGGCGCAGGCCGTAAACGTCCCAACCGGCTGCCAGCAATTGCGTGGCCAGACGACTGCCGACATCACCACAACCGGCAATCAAAACAGAAGGCGCGGACATCAGAAAACTCCCATCAGAAAGGCACAGACTAGCGCTGGCGCAGGACGAACGGCTAGCGATCAAGGAAAAAAAGTTACTCTATTACTTTTGTTAACAAGAATTACTTGCAATAATGCACGCCACTTTTGTTCTCGGCCTCACGAGGCCTGGAAGAGCAATAACGTTTTTCAATCTCAGGTCCGGCCAGCATGACACGTAATCAAACTCCCGCTTCGCCAACCACTCGACCTCGCGCCTGGAGCGCTGTCGCGGCTCTGTTGCTCAGCCTGATGCTGGCACCGACCGCTGCTTTCGCCGACGCCCAGGCACCCGCCACCCCAGCCGCCACCGAACAGAGCGCACCGGCTGCCGCTCCGGCTGCACCGGCGGCCACCGATCCGGTGCAGGCTGTCGATGCGGCAGACGCACCTGAAGTCCTTGAAGCCGACAACACCTTGGGTATGGCCCACGACCTGTCGCCATGGGGCATGTACCAGAACGCCGACATCATCGTGAAAATCGTGATGATTGGTCTGGCCATCGCCTCGATCATCACCTGGACTATCTGGATCGCCAAAGGCTTCGAGCTGATGGGTGCCAAGCGCCGTCTGCGTGGCGAAATCGCCGCACTGAAAAAAGCCACCACCCTCAAGGAAGCCAGCGCCACCGCTGGTAAAGAAGGCACCCTCGCCAACCTGCTGGTGCACGACGCGCTCGAAGAAATGCGCCTGTCGGTCAACAGCCGCGAAAAGGAAGGCATCAAGGAACGCGTCAGCTTCCGCCTCGAGCGCCTCGTCGCTGCCTGCGGTCGCAACATGAGCAGCGGCACCGGCGTCCTCGCTACCATCGGCTCCACCGCGCCGTTCGTCGGTCTGTTCGGTACCGTATGGGGCATCATGAACTCCTTCATCGGCATTGCCAAAACCCAGACCACCAACCTTGCCGTCGTAGCGCCGGGTATCGCTGAGGCGTTGCTGGCCACTGCCCTGGGTCTGGTTGCAGCGATCCCTGCCGTGGTCATCTACAACGTCTTTGCCCGCTCCATCGCCGGTTACAAGGCGCAGGTGTCCGATGCCTCGGCAGAAGTCCTGCTGCTGGTCAGCCGCGACCTCGACCACCAGCCTGAGCGCAGCTCGCAGCCGCACATGGTTAAAGTGGGGTAATCGGCCATGGGCCTGCATTTGAAAGAAGGCGCAGACGACGATCTGGCCGAGAACCACGAAATCAACGTCACGCCGTTCATCGACGTGATGCTGGTGCTGTTGATCATCTTCATGGTGGCCGCACCGTTGGCCACTGTGGACATCAAGGTCGACCTGCCGGCCTCGACCGCCAAACCGGCGCCGCGGCCAGAAAAACCGGTGTTCCTCAGCGTCAAGGCTGATCAGCGTTTGTACATCGGTGACGACGAAGTGAAAGCCGAGACCCTTGGTGCAGTGCTCGACGCCAAAACCCAGGGCAAGAAAGACACCACCATCTTCTTCCAAGCCGACAAAGGCGTGGATTACGGTGATCTGATGAGTGTGATGGACAAATTGCGCTCGGCCGGTTACTTGAAGGTCGGTCTGGTCGGACTTGAGACGGCAGCCAAGAAATGATCACGACGCGCCATAAGCTGACGCGTTACAGCGGTAGCCTGGCCGTGGTGCTGGGCGTTCATGCGCTGGCCATCGCGCTGACGCTGAACTGGACCAGCCGCCCGCCCATCGAGTTGCCCCCACAGGCAATGATGGTCGAGCTGGCTCCGGTGCCTGCCCCGCCACCGCCGGCTCCGCCGAAAGTCGTCACACCGCCGCAGCCACCGGCTCCGGTTGAAGAATTGCCGATTCCGAAACTGGCCGAAGCACCAAAAGCGGAAATCGCGGTACCGAAACCCAAGCCGAAGCCCAAGCCCAAACCGCCGAAGCCAGTGGAGAAGAAGCAGCCCGAGCCGCCGAAGGAGAAGCCTTCCGAAGAGAAACCGGCCGACACCCAGCCGACCCAGGCACCCACGGAGAAATCCGCCCAGCCTGCGCCGGGTCCGTCGCCAGCACAATTGGCGGCCAAGGCCAGTTGGCAAGGCACCCTGCTCGCGCATTTGGCCAAGTACAAGAAATACCCGGCCAGCGCTCAGGCACGGGGCAAGGAAGGCTTGAACCGTCTGCGCTTCGTGGTTGATGGCGAAGGTAATGTGCTGTCGTTCGAACTGGTAGGGCGCTCCGGCAACGCCGATCTGGACCGGGCGACCCTGGAAATGATCCGCCGCGCCCAACCGTTGCCCAAGCCACCGGCTGACATGCTGAACAACGGCTCGATCGAAATTGTTGCGCCGTTTGTTTATTCGCTCGAACGCCGCCGCTAAGCAACACCGCAATACCCTGTAGGAGTGAGCCCGCTCGCGATAGCGGTATGTCAGACGATGATTTTCTGCCTGATACACCGCAATCGCGAGCAGGCTCACTCCTACAAGGGATCTCTGCAGCCGGGAGATAGGATAATAAAGGCACCGAAAGGTGCCTTTTGCGTATCTGCCAGCGGCAAACCCACCTAGGCAGGTGTCGCACTCAGCCCTCAGTCTGATAACGTGCGTCTATCGATTGCAGCCGGTATGCTTGGCGCGCATCTTCATGGACGCTTGCTATGACCCTCACAGAATTACGCTACATCGTTACCCTCGCCCAAGAGCAGCATTTCGGCCACGCGGCCGAGCGTTGCCACGTCAGTCAGCCGACGCTGTCGGTGGGCGTGAAGAAACTTGAAGACGAACTCGGTGTGCTGATTTTCGAGCGCAGCAAAAGCGCCGTGCGCCTGACCCCGGTGGGCGAAGGCATCGTCGCTCAGGCGCAGAAGGTCCTCGAACAAGCCCAGGGCATCCGCGAACTGGCCCAGGCTGGCAAAAACCAGCTGACCGCACCGCTGAAGGTTGGCGCGATCTACACGGTCGGCCCGTACCTTTTCCCGCACCTGATTCCACAACTGCACCGGGTCGCCCCGCAGATGCCGTTGTACATCGAAGAAAACTTCACCCACGTGCTGCGCGACAAACTGCGCAACGGCGAGCTCGACGCGATCATCATCGCCCTGCCGTTCAACGAAGCCGATGTGCTGACGCTGCAGCTCTACGACGAGCCGTTCTACGTCTTGATGCCGGCCCAGCATCCGTGGACGCAGAAAGAAACCATCGACGCCGGCCTGCTCAACGACAAGAGCCTGCTGCTGCTCGGCGAAGGCCACTGCTTCCGCGATCAGGTGCTCGAAGCCTGCCCGACCCTGACCAAAGGCAACGACGGCGCCAAGCACACTACGGTCGAATCCAGCTCGCTGGAAACCATTCGCCATATGGTCGCGTCCGGTCTGGGCATCTCGATCCTGCCGCTGTCGGCAGTGGACAGCCATCACTACGCCCCGGGCGTGATCGAAGTGCGTCCACTGTCAGCCCCTGTACCGTTCCGCACCGTGGCGATTGCCTGGCGCGCAAGCTTCCCGCGGCCCAAAGCCATCGAAATTCTCGCCGACTCCATTCGCCTGTGCTCGGTGGCCAAACCCGCCGCGCCGGTTAAAGCCGGTTAAGCCACGGTCATGACGGAGCTGTCGCAAGTGTCGGTGACGGCACTCAAGGGTGTCGGCGAGGCCATGGCCGAGAAACTGGCCAAGGTCGGCCTGGAGAATCTGCAGGACGTGCTGTTTCATCTGCCACTGCGTTATCAGGATCGCACCCGTGTGGTGCCGATCGGCGCGTTGCGGCCGGGACAGGACGCCGTGGTCGAAGGCACCGTCAGCGGCGCTGACGTGGTCATGGGCCGTCGCCGCAGTCTGGTCGTGCGCTTGCAAGACGGCACCGGCGGCCTCAGTCTGCGCTTCTACCATTTCAGCAACGCGCAGAAAGAAGGCCTCAAACGCGGCACGCGGGTGCGCTGCTACGGCGAAGCCCGGCCCGGCGCGTCAGGGCTGGAAATCTACCACCCGGAATACCGCGCGATTACTGGCGACGAACCGCCGCC
This sequence comes from Pseudomonas sp. SWRI99, assembly GCF_014270125.1. Lineage (NCBI taxonomy): Bacteria > Pseudomonadati > Pseudomonadota > Gammaproteobacteria > Pseudomonadales > Pseudomonadaceae > Pseudomonas > Pseudomonas sp. SWRI99. Next base: position 85,673 of record NZ_JABWQR010000017.1, read on the forward strand.
GGTGGATGAAACCCTGACCCCGGTCTACCCGCTCACTGAAGGCCTGACCCAGCAGCGTCTGCGCCAGTTGTGCATGCAGACCCTGACGCTGCTCAAGCCTAGCACCCTGCCCGACTGGCTGCCGACCGAGCTGGCCCGCGACTACCAACTGGCGCCGCTGGCCGACGCGATCCGCTACCTGCACAACCCGCCCGCCGATGCCGATGTCGACGAACTCGCGCTCGGCCATCACTGGGCGCAGCATCGTCTGGCCTTCGAAGAATTGCTCACCCATCAACTGTCGCAGCAGCGCCTGCGCGAAAGCCTGCGTTCCCTACGCGCCCCGGCGATGCCGAAAGCCACCAAACTGCCACCGAAATACCTGGAGAACCTCGGCTTCAACCCGACCGGCGCGCAGCAACGGGTCGGCAACGAAATTGCCTACGACCTCAGCCAGCACGAACCGATGCTGCGGTTGATTCAGGGTGACGTCGGCGCAGGTAAAACCGTGGTCGCCGCCCTCGCCGCGTTGCAAGCGCTGGAGGCCGGTTATCAGGTCGCGCTCATGGCACCGACCGAGATTCTGGCCGAACAGCACTTCATCACTTTCAAGCGCTGGCTCGAACCGCTGGGCATTGAAGTCGCGTGGCTGGCCGGCAAGCTCAAGGGCAAAAACCGCGTCGCCGCGCTGGAACAGATCGCCAGCGGCACACCGATGGTGGTCGGCACCCACGCGCTGTTTCAGGACGAAGTGCAGTTCAAGAATCTCGCACTGGTGATCATCGATGAACAGCACCGTTTCGGCGTGCAGCAGCGTCTGGCGCTACGGCAGAAAGGCGTTGGCGGGCGCATGTGCCCGCATCAACTGATCATGACCGCCACACCAATTCCGCGGACGTTGGCGATGAGTGCCTACGCCGATCTCGACACCTCGATCCTTGACGAACTGCCGCCCGGTCGAACCCCGGTCAACACCGTGCTGGTCACCGACACCCGTCGCGTCGAAGTCATCGAGCGAGTGCGCAGCGCCTGCGCCGAGGGTCGTCAGGCCTACTGGGTCTGCACGCTGATTGAAGAATCCGAAGAGCTGACCTGCCAGGCTGCCGAAACCACGTTCGAAGACCTCACCGCCGCCCTCGGCGAACTGAAAGTCGGCCTGATTCACGGGCGCATGAAGCCGGTCGAGAAAGCCGCCGTCATGGCCGAATTCAAGGCCGGCAACCTGCAACTGCTGGTCGCGACCACGGTGATCGAAGTCGGCGTCGACGTGCCCAACGCCAGCCTGATGATCATTGAAAACCCCGAGCGCCTCGGCCTCGCGCAACTGCACCAGTTGCGTGGTCGCGTCGGCCGGGGTAGCGCCGCCAGCCACTGCGTGCTGCTCTACCATCCGCCGCTGTCGCAGATCGGTCGCCAGCGCCTGGGCATCATGCGCGAAACCAACGACGGTTTCGTCATCGCCGAAAAGGACCTGGAGCTGCGCGGCCCCGGCGAAATGCTCGGCACCCGCCAGACCGGCCTGTTGCAATTCAAGGTCGCCGACCTGATGCGCGATGCCGATTTACTGCCCGCCGTGCGCGACGCCGCGCAAGCATTGCTGGAGCGCTGGCCGACCCACGTCAGCCCATTGCTCGACCGCTGGCTGCGGCATGGGCAGCAATATGGCCAAGTGTGAGCACGGTCGCAGTTTCTGACAGAACCTTCCGAGCAAGCTGGTTATACTCCTGCCATTGTTTCAAAAACGGATACAGACCATGACTGACGCAGCTCTCGCCCCCGAATCCCCGCACGCGCCGTCTGTTATTCGGCTGTTGCTCGGCAAGCTGGGTATCGCCTACGAAGAAGTGCTGGAGCACCACGGCCTCAACGCCTCGCGCAAGGTGCAAGCGGTGTTGCTGGACGATGCCGTGGGCGCGCTGATGGTGCTGTTTCCGCAAAGCCAGTTGCTCGATCTCAATCGCCTCGCCGAGCTGACTGGCCGTCGTCTCACTGCAGTGTCCACCGAGCGTCTGGAAAAGATGCTCGGCAAACACAACCTGAGCCTGCTGCCAGGCCTGCCGGCGCTGACCAGCTCGCCGTGCCTCTATGAAGAAAGCCTGCTGCGCGAGCCGAAGCTGCTGATCAATTCCGGCGAACCGGGCCTGCTGCTGGAAATCAGCAGCGAAGACTTCAAGACCATGCTGACCAAGGCCAGCGCCGCCAACTTCGGCGAAGCCCTGAGCAGCATTCGCCCCAACCTCGACCGCCCGGATGATGACCGCGAGGAAATCACCCAGGCCGTGCAGGCGTTCACCGCGCGGCGCATCCAGCAGCGACTGGAAGCAACCATCGAAATTCCGCCGCTGGCTGAAACCGCACAAAAAATCATCAAGCTGCGCGTCGACCCCAACGCCACCATCGACGACATCACCGGCGTGGTCGAAACCGACCCGGCGCTGGCCGCGCAAGTGGTGAGCTGGGCCGCATCGCCGTACTACGCTTCGCCGGGCAAGATCCGTTCGGTGGAAGACGCGATCGTTCGCGTGCTGGGGTTTGATCTGGTGATCAACCTGGCGCTGGGCCTGGCCCTCGGCAAGACCCTGAGCCTGCCCAAAGACCACCCGCAGCACACGACGCCGTACTGGCAGCAATCGATCTACACCGCCGCCGTCATCGAAGGCCTGACCCGCGCCATGCCGCGCGCCCAGCGCCCGGAAGCCGGCCTGACGTATCTGGCCGGCCTGCTGCACAACTTCGGCTATCTGCTGCTGGCCCACGTGTTCCCGCCGCACTTCTCGCTGATCTGCCGCCATCTGGAGGTCAACCCGCACCTGTGCCACAGCTACATCGAGCAACACCTGCTGGGTATCAGCCGCGAACAGATCGGCTCGTGGCTGATGCGCTACTGGGACATGCCGGATGAGCTGGCTACCGCCCTGCGCTTCCAGCACGACCCAAGCTACGACGGCGCCTACGCCGAATACCCGAACCTCGTCTGCCTGGCCGTGCGCCTGCTGCGCAGCCGCGGCATCGGCTCCGGGCCGGATGAAGATATTCCCGATGCCCTGCTCGAACGCGTCGGCCTGAGCCGCGACAAGGCCAACGACGTCGTCAGCAAAGTGCTTGAGGCTGAAGTGCTGTTGCGGGAACTGGCCTCGCAGTTCAGTCAGGGCTGAATGCAAAGCGGGCAAGCAACGCCTTTTGGAGCGAAGCTTGCCCGCGATGTGCCAACCGGCGCGGCTTATGCCGACTCGTCCAGATAACGGATCACCCAGCCTTTCTCATATCCCGTATCCGTGACGAACACTCCGCCCACCACGATGCGCCCGTCGTCCATTACGGCCATGCCGTGAGGGTATTCAAATCCGTCGTTTTCATTGAAAACGGTGAATCCCGTGCCGAAGAATGAGGTGTCTGGGGAGCCATCCGCCAGGAAACGTGCGGTGACTGCACTGAGATCATCGTCAAGTGCGCCGACACCACTGCCGCCGCAGACGATGATTGAGCCATCCGCTCGCGGCACGCAGTGCAGCCATCTGACGCCTTGGGAGACGGGTAAAGAGATTAGTGGTTGCCCACCATTGAACACTCGATTGTAAGAGCCGCTGAAATTGAGCACTGCAATCAAGCCCTGAGGGACGCCCTCCACCGCCGCACCGCCGGCCACAACGATTTTGTCAGCGACTATTTTCGCAACGTCCAGGCTGATCCATTGGGTATGGACGATGTCTACCACTCCGTTGTTGCCAAAACCTGTGTCAATCTTGCCCGTGGTATCAAACCGAATGACGTAGCCGCCATGAACACTCGCGGCGAAATAATTACCGCAGACCACCACTCCACCGTCGGTATGGGCTGCCACGGATTGCCCGACGGTGTCCGCAGATGAAATGCCTGCAAGCTCCACAAAAGCAAAGCCTGCGCCATTGAATGTCGTGTCAGGTAAACCGTTCGAATCGAATCTCAGAACGATACCTTTACTGCGGCCGGTAACATCCTCAACAGTGCTGACGACGACAATTTTTTCGTCCGCTTGTTGAGCGACAGTCCCTGCTGTGCCAGCCGCCGCAGCAGCGCTTGGAGATTCTTCCGCCAATCCGGTATGTCCGCCGCCTCCCATCTCCTCGTAAGCCAGGTAAAGCACACCTTGTTCTGCGAAAGACGTCTCCAGTTGCCCGTCCTCGCGCTGTCTGACTAGCGCCAGGCCCGCTGAGTAATTTTCGCCTTCCGCGGTGTACTGAGCCACAACCAGCCAGCCGCCATCGCTAAGTGGCGTAAAGCCGAGGATGCGGCTCATGAAGAAGTCATCTTTCAGCCTGATCTCGACATAGCCGCTGTTCTGCCCGCCGAAGGCTCTGTCGAGTGCACCGTTTTCAAGCAGACGGACGATTTGCGTAGGCGCGCCGGCCGTCGAGAGGCGAACGGCAACCAGCAGTTTTTTTTGCGGCAGCGCCAGCAGCGCCCGCACGTCGTACCCTGTGAACCCGGGAAATGGAAATCTCAGGATGCCGCCGTCGCCGAACGTCGGGTCGTTGCTTCGAGTCGCGGAGCCGGCCAGGTAGCGCACGACCCGTCCTTTCACTATGGATGGATCAGCAAAATTCGACAGCCCGATACAGACGACGATCCGACCGTCGTCCAGCACTGCCAGACCTCGCGCACCGGCGTCCCCAGCGCTGTCTTCAAACAGCGCATGTCCCGTACCGTTGAAGGCCGTGTCTGGTTTTCCGTCAGCGAGAAAACGCGCCGTCACCACGGCCGTTTCACCCTGACCGACAACGATGATCGAACCACCCAGTTGCGAGCATTGCGCCCACGCCAACCCTTTTACCAACGGTGAAAAAACCGGTTTGCCACCATTGAACACAAGATTGGCAGCACCGCTGGCGGTAAATGCGGCGCTCAGGCCACCGCGGACACCGTTACGCAAGGCTTGGCCTGCAACAACGATCCGGCCATCGCTTTCACGCACCGAGACAGATTGCAGATAGTTCTCGCCCTCGTCGTCGGGAATCAGCACAGCCAGGCCATTGTTGAATTGATTGTCCAGCGTGCCACTCGCATCCAGACGCGCCACAAAAATTCCGTTGCCTCCCGATCCGTCCCGATATGAACCGCAGAGCACCACTTTGCCATCGGCTTGAACGGCGATGCCGCTGGCGGTGTTCGAGATGGCGCCGATATCCAATTCGACATAGCCGGTACGATTGAAAGATTGATCGAGCAAGCCATCCGCCAGCAGGCGTATGACCATAGCCACTGGTGGCAGTGGCGACTCATCCTTGAACACGGGATGGAGCAAGATCATCGTGCCATCCGCCTGCACGATCACTGCCTGCGACGAAGCCTGCGCAGTCTGAGAGGACCTGGTGCTCGGGTGACTCGCCTCGCGCGGCGTGCTGGCGGACTGGGGAACGCCATAATAGGAGATAAACCGCACGCCTTCGGTGCCAAACGACTTGTCCGGTTCACCGGTATTTTTCAGGCGGACCAGTGCCAGGCCAACGTCATTTGAAGTGTTCGAGAAATACTGAAGGTGCAGCAGCCAATCGCCACCCTCAAGCGCCTCGAGACCCGATACATGACTGATTCGAGCACCATTCAACGCTATTTCAACGAAACCTTTGCCTGCTGTACCGAACGTCGCGTCCAGCGAGCCATCCTCATTCAGTTTTGCAATGGCAACCGGAGCATCCGCTCCGGTGACAGGTATCGCAACCAAGAGTTTTTTATCGGGAAGCGCTAGAACGGCCCCCGCTTCGTCGCCCGTGATGCCAGGTAGCGGTAAGGCCAACACGCCGCCCTGAGCAAATGTCGGATCAAGGGACTTGAGGGTCGAAAAACTTTTTGCCAGTGCCATGAGCTTGCTCCATCAAGTCAGTAAAGTCCCTGTGCGGGAACCGGAACCTGAGTAGAGCATCGCTATCGCAGGCAAAACACCTGACAGAAATGACAGTTCGAGCGTCTTTACGAGCCTGAATTATGGCTTCACGAGACAAAGCACGCTGTCACTCAGGACGCATGCCTGGACTTGGTCAATCCATTTCTTACGCTTTCGCCTTCCTCGGCTTCAAATACTTCATCAATCCCTGAAACCACATCACCAGCGCCGGGTTGCCCTTGAGCTGAATCGACTTGTCCTGAATCCCCTGCATAAACGCCAACTGCTTGTTCTTCGCCTGCATCGTCGCAAAGCCATAACCCGCATCTTTAAACGCAATCGCAAACGCCGGCTCCGCCACCACGCCGGACTTGCTGGTGATGCGCTGATCCTTGATCACGAAATGCCGTGCCACTTTCCCGTCCAGCGTCTGTAGCTGAAACACCAGATCCTTGTCACCCAACTGCTGCTGGAACGCCGGATTGGTCCGGCTGGCCTTGGCCATCAACAAACCCATCATCCACAGAAGAAAACGAAATTTCATGCGCACAGCCTCAAAAGGAAAATGAACGGCCGGGGCAGTGTAAGGGATTCGGACGATAACGCCAGTATCTGACACTGTTGGAGGAGGATGCAGACCAATACCCGCACGATGACCGCCAAGTCACGTTTCCACGCTCCCCAACTGATCGCTCCCACGCTCCGCGTGGTAATGCATCCGAAACGCTCCGCGTCTCACCCCATACACCTGTTGAAACACAACTCTGTAGGAGCTGGCGAAGCCTGCGATCCTTTGATCTTCCGGCCCGCAAACCTATGGGAAATTTCCTGCGAAGTGCGGGGCTGTCCATGAACTAGGCGAGTTGGCTGGCTATCGATAGGCTCTGTTTGTCGCCGCAGATTGGCGATACGGATGTGCAAGTCCGGCTGGAGTACACATTGGTTATGGCAATTCGCCGAGGGTTTTCCTATGCTCGCGGATCGTTATGGCTGCTGTGTATGGGAGACCTTCGGGTCTGCCGGGTTACTCCACCGGTCTTGCACACCTATGCACAGCTGCCACCACTTTCGAAGTGCGAGCGAAACGGTGTCGGCTCCTTAAACTGGAGTAAGACCGAATGATCAAACCATCACCCAATCCCCCAGAATCCCCTGACGTCTCACCCTACGAAACCCTGGAATCAAAGAAATTCCACGAAGCCGCCGAGCGCGCCCTCGACCACCATTTCAAACCAGCCGTCGATCCACACCCCAAACGCGAAACCGGTCTCTTCAAACTTTCCCCCGGCACCGACGCCGAAGCCCTCATGGCCAACGCCTCCGAAGATCTCCTGTCCATCAGCGTCATCGCGTGTGACCTAGCCGACGATCTCCACGGTTCACGCCGCTCGGTGGCACTGGCCCTGAGCAGAATGGCGGACGGAGTGAGATTGATGGTGGAAGGGACGCTTGATCATATTGAGGTGAAGAGCGCGGCGGCGAAGTCGTAGCGGGATTTATGGTTGAAAAAAGGGGACGCCGAGTCCCCTTTCAGCAACTGTTCGTAAAAATCCAAGCATAAAAAAGCTGCCAACGAGGGCAGCTTTTTACAGAGTTCCGAAAGCTTCAACCGGCCAGTCGACCGACAGGCTCAAAATCGATGCCTTTTGACAGTGCAGCATCGAGAAAGCGGCTGCGCTTACCGGAGCGTTTGGCCAAGACTTCACGAGCTTCAGCCTGGAACCGGGCAGCCATCAATGGCTTGGGTTCGTGTTTGGACTTTTTCATGGAAACCTCTCGGGTCTCGAAATTTGACTGGATAGTATTACCGCTCAACCGCAATAACAAGCCGGCCCGTCGGATCAAAGCCAAACCCTAAATTCTCGTATAGGGGTATAGCGCCGACTGCCGGCTCTTGAACTTCAATTTCTGTACAGCCAATCAAGAGAGCGTAGTTTTCAATCGCGGTTAATGCCAAAGCAGCCACTGTGCCCCGCAACGGATGGGATCTTTCCGGCTTGCCCTCCAGAATCACGATCTTGATGCATAGTTTGCTCTTGCGCGGTGACGCATAACACAACCCACACAATTCGTGGTTGAACCAAAGCGAGACATCAAAGCCACGGGGGTCAGCCTGTTTCCATTGATGCACATCGTGCCACGGGTACAGCGTAGCCTCATCACCCCAAAGCTCGGCAGCTTCGATGGCAAAAGGAGTAATAGGCTCATACCGAATTTGAGTAGTTTCGATACCTCGGATTTTTAGATTCTGGCTTTCACGCGCCATATCTTCCGCAGCCTTGCGCGCCTCAGATCGCCAGATCTGATAGCGATACCCGTTACCTCGAATCTTGGACATGGACAACCACTGGCAATCTTCAAAGGCCATGAGGGTAGCGCCGTTTCCAAGCTTCTGAACATAAACAGAAATAACCTGACACTGATTACTTGGTCCGAGCATTCCGCAGCCTTCGAGCCTCAACCGCCGACGCAGTCGCTCATCGGCAGGACGTAAAAGGCTATTGAAGGAACGCTTGACCACGCTGAAGTACCGAACATGGCAACCGCTTTAGCTGTGTAGAAACTTCACTATGGGCAGTCAGTGGTACTAGCAGCAGAGCAGAGATAAACGCACGCGAAAACTTCAAATCGGAAATTCATTTAACGATTCATAGGCAACTGAAAGCGCATCCGCACCCTGCAATTCGCAAAATCCTCACGGAACAAACGCTCGCTCATTTTGCAGTGCCCATCCGCGTATTGCTTCCAAAGCGGATCATCGAGCTCTTCCCCTCCCAGCCGCTCAATCGAGGCCGCTAAATTTCTCTCACGATCCTTCCCTGCAAGTGCAGATACCGCTTTGTAAAAACCGTCCAGCGGTAAGCCCGTTTGTAGAGCAATCAATTCACCCAAACGGGCGTTGGTCGTTTGCACAAGGCACCCGAGCTTCTCGATCGGCGCCTCAGCGCCCGGCAACGCGGCTTGATAAAGCTCTCCGCAAAACGACTCTTTGAAGCGCACCCAGCTCTTTTGCACATCTCTCAGATGGTTTTGCTCCGCAGGAGCCAGAGTCGACAGCGCTTTTTTGTATTGCTCGTTCAAGACACCATCGACTTTCTTGAAGGTTTGCTGGCCGCAGGTGATCAAGTCCGGGTTGGACAAACTGTCTGGGTTGCACGTTTCTGCAGCAAACAATGGGGAGAACGCAGCAGAGATCAACCAACCGAGGAGAATCGAAAATACTTTCACGCTGTCACTCCTTCCCTTGACGGTCATGTCTGTACAGCCAAAACAGCGGCGGCAACAACACTAACAACGCAACCCCATCAAGCCACACGTGAGACCAGACTTGCTGTTGCGCCGAGAGCCACATGTCCTGCGGCGCCCATAACAGGATTCCTGCGATCAACCAGCCCCACACTGCCGGGACTTTCAAGCGATTGCCCAAGTGCACCAGCGCAAGCATGTACAGCGAATAACTCTGCAGCGTCGCGCCGAATAGCGCGAGCCACCAGACTTGTTGTTCGTGGCCGGCAACAGGGACTGCATCGCCCCCCCAGAACGAAAGTTCGAGGACTTGCAGGTAGCCATCTAGCAACCCGGAGTTACCGGCCCAGGTAAGGGTGACACCGGCGAGGATGTGCGTGATCGCAGCGGCATATAGCCAAAGCACCAACGCTGGGCGAAGCGAGGAAAAAGGGGCTGGCATTCCGTGTCCTGAGCGCGTTCCTTGGGGGTGGGGAGTTTAAAGGAAAAGCGGGGGTGTCAGATGCTCAAAAATTAAACGTTTTACCTTGGCTGATTCAGGCTCGGTGCGTGCGAAAAAGCAGCAAGCATTATCCTGCTTCAAATGCAGTGACTTGCCTTGATCGGCTCTGTGCCGAGCGAGCCTAATCGTTTCAACTGCTCCATCGCTTGGGGGTCATCTTTGTCGGCCGCCATTTGATAACAAGCCAGTGCGCGTGACACATCCTTTGTTCCCAACTCTCCAGCCTCGAGCGTTGAAGCCAGATAAATCATCGCGTCCGTTGAACCCATCTCAATGGCGCGAATGACCTGCTCTTCTGCCTGCTTGGGATGAAGGCAAGGACCGTTGTAGTCGGTGGAGTTTCCGATGCAAAAAAACGTGGCATAGGCCAACGCGCCGCGCGGTATTTTCGATGCAGCTTTGAACAGCGCCTCGACCTTAGGGGTTTCCAATTGAGATGCCATTTGCGAAAGACTAAGGCTTGCCGCCGACAGGCTCGCCTGTGCATCACCCGACTCAGCAGCACACACAAAATTTTCCAGGGACGCCTCAATCAACTCCGCAGTCAGCCGGTATTGCTCGAGAAACCCCAGCCCACCCAACGCTTCGGCACGCTGATAACAAACGTTTTCGGCGCGGCTCATTCCCGGGTTCTCTGTTGCGACAAGATCCTTCTCACTGATCGACCAATCCTCAATCCCCTCAAGCACCCAGCACGCCTGACGAGAGAAGTTGAAGATTTTCACATTGCTGTTACCCGCCCGTTTATCCACCACGTTGACGTGACGGTCATCAACCTCTTCGATCTCGACTCCAGGTGTCTTGCCGGGCGTGATTGCAGCCATCAGCGGATAGGTGAAAGTAGCTCCACTGACACCCGAGGTCGAAGGCTCAAAGGTACTTCGATCCTTCCCCGCTACCGGTTTCAACACCAGCGACTTGACCGTCATAGCAGTGAGCCGACGTTGTGATTCGCTGTTGGCGGAAAACGCTTTCAGAAAAGGAGCGAACTCCTCCGACGGGCAAGCGCCGCTGGCAGGGGACGTCAAAGCGCTCTTATCGGATGCAAGAGCAGGGACGATCTTGTCCAGATACGCCGAGCGCTCGCGACTCATTCTGGCAATGCACGAGTTAACGGCGACCACATGCGCCGGCATCCCCGTCTCGATCTCGAACGCCTCCAAAGGGCAGTTCGCATCGCGCAGTTTTAGCCACGCACACTGCGACTCTTTAACCTTCGCCGCGTACTCCGCGCCCAACGCCGGATCCGTTCGATAGTCAGACTCAAGCCGCGACATCAATTGCTTGTAGCTGAGGTTCAACTGCGCATCGGCAGCTTTCTTCTCCGCCTCCGAGCAGGGCAACATTTCCAGACTTGAGGTGACGTGGTTGCAGTCGTCCTGCGCATAGACCAATGAAACTGGCAGCAGCAGCGCGGCTAGCAGGGTAAAAACAAAACGGTTCACTGTGTTCATCCTTGAGTCATTCAGGCTTTGCGTTTGGCAAATGGAACACGTACGGCTGTGGTGCGTATGCCGGCCAGCATCGCGGCTTCCCTGGTGCTGTTATTTTGCCCGCTCAGCAACGCGCGCAGGTACTTTGCCGGCCTTACCTTCCGCGATCATAGCGTCAGAGTATTTTTTGTAATACTGCGCAGCCTCGGAAGTTTTTTTCAAATTCCACAAAGAGTCCGCGATATTCAGCATCAGCACAGTCCGCTTACCGACTACTTCGATACCCCGATAAATCTTCAGCGCGGACGAATCATCACCTGCTTGTGCCAGATAGAAGCCAACATCGTTCAAGGCCTGGACGTTTTTAGGGGCTGGATAGCAACTCATATAAGAGTCGGGGCCCATGAATAGTTGATCCTTTACAGCAAGCCCTTTCGCAGATGTATTAGCGATCGTCGCCACTGACTTTATTAAGTTAGCAGGGGAAATCGTTTCCAACTTCGGCGCAATCACCTCTCCCCCATCAGCCAACCAATTTCCATCCTTCCAACTTCCAGAACAAGCTTCGGCAGGACGCGATAAAAGTACGCAACCAGTATCCATTGAAACCATGTCGCAATAGTTATTCTCGGTGGCCTCCACATCTTGCCACTTGCTTAACTCTCCAAATACAGTCCGCTGAAGCATCGCATATTTTTTGTTGGGTGAAAGAGAGTCAGAGTTAATGCCTACGCCAATGGAAGATTCAACCCCACTCTCGTATAAATCATAGCTGCTATTCATCTTGGAAAAGATGGCACGCTTCCAAACGGCGGCATTTTGATCCCAAGTAAAAAACTTGAGCGCCGTACCATCGGCACCCGTCAGACTCGAATCTGCGGCATTACAAAAAGACCCGATTGAAAACAGCAGACATGTGCCGATAAATAACTTAGCCTTTAACACTTTCACAGCCCTGCCTTTAAGAGGCATCTTGTTTTCTTCAAAAGCTAGCGATCCCTATCATATAGGTAAATAGCTAGCCATTTACATAATCGATACAGATCATAACAGGCGAACATATTTATGCATCGAATTGAATAAACGAGACAGATCTATTCTTAGTTTAGCCTAAAAAAGCAGCCACCAACCGCCAATAGATCCGCCCGCGCTCCTATTAAGAAAAATATCCGTTCAGAACAACTTGTTCATAGCAGACTGATCATATCTTACGAATGAGCTGTTAAGCTTTTCAGACGAAACATCAAGATAAAGCGGATTAACTAAATCTTTTGGCGAATAAACGGGGAACACGTAGTGAGTGCTAAATGAGTGCCTACTACTATCTTTCTTTACAATACTTTCAGGGGGAGAAAACTTGAGTTCATCTGGAGTGCGGTAGATCCGATATAGCTTCATTTCACCGACAACCGAGTCTTCAACCTCAATCGATTGAGGCGGCGTCGCCAACAATGAGTTTATAGCAACCTTGTTGGTTGAATTCTTCCACTTATCTGAAAATTCAGACACTACTTCCTCATACTCGTCCGCTAACGGGCGCTCCAGGCCACAAACCGCCTTATTTATTAGAATGCCGTTCCGCTCATTGCGAATGTTTGTGTAAACGCAATCGATGAGAATCTCCGCGCCATGCCTAGTCAAAGTAAAATAGGCTTCATAAGGAGCACGTGACGCCAAATTTTCATAATGGAGGGCCTTACCTCCATTAAATTCAACCAGCTGTCTAGTTGTTTCGCCTTGGCTGCCGACTACGCCTTCTATTGTTTTACTACCACCTGACCAAGTAACGGTAAGAGACTGGGCGTCGACATCGGCTGAATACACGTCATGCGGCTCGGCGACTGCAACATCTGCCAATACGAAAGATACAATAGCCAACCCTACGTGCAATTTAATCTTCATACTCATTTGGTCTCCGGCGCAATTGATGTGGCCTTCAGTATCGCTTCGAATTTCACGGCATAACTCGCGATCAGTGCTTTTTGGTCAGAACCGTTGATTACCTTTCGCGCCCCTTCATAGTCCTTGGCACTATTATTTACATAATCGCCGAGTTTTTTCCCAGTAAATATACCTTCTTTCATACCCCATATCATGATGGGCACGGAGTTTTCAAACCCGGCGGCCTCATCGGGATGTTCGACAAAATCAATTCCGAAATAATCTTTCGCCTTTTGATAGTTATTTTTCCAAGTCAAATGAACGAGACCACGCCCCCGGTATTTGTAACCGTCCCCTTGTACCGTGTTACCGTTGCTTATCGCCGTTTGTCTGCGTGTTGCGTTATCTGCAAGCACAGGGTCATATTTATCGAAATAGGCAACCGGCCCATACTCGGGAGCAGCACTAAAATACTCACCAATCATAAACTGATAAGCCTCGTGACGCGCCGTTGCGAACATATAAGACAATTCATAGACGGTATAAACTTCTTTGGTTTTATCTAGATATTTATTAATATTCTCTGCAATCTTGCGCAAATTAGACTTGGACGCGGCAGAAAGCGGAGGCGCATCAGCCTGAAACGAAGCATGTTGCTCAGCATACATGGCTACAAACCGCTCGACATCTATAAATTCGGAGCGACTCATGAAGTTACTCAGCATTTCAATAGGATGAAAATGCCAAACCAAGGCCGTACTCATGGTGGCCTTGTCTTTCAGATCCTCCCAAAACACATACTTAGTGATTCGTTCTTTTTCGTGCTTCAAGGTTTTCGGAGTGTCTTCTAGAATTACATCAAGTCGATTCCATTTGGCAGCATCTGCTCCTTCTTTCCATTCCGTAGGATGACGGGCGATCAGCTTGGCCCAGTTCGCTCTTGTCTCTGCATTTTTCAATGCAACGGCAAGCTCTGCAGGGTCAACTTCCTTATCGTCATTGGTATCCATCTTCAGGAATAGCTCTTTGAAGAACTCCGGCATGCTATCCGGATCAAGAAATCCATCTGCCGTTGCGTTTGCTTCCTCAACAATAGTGAAGCCAAGTTTTTCCCAGTCGTGCTGCGTGATTAGTTTGGTTTCTTTTTTATTTACCAGCCCGGCTAAGGGCAAGCCGTCTTCGATGATGGAAACCTGATAATAATCCTCAGCGCCTTCTTTGATGGCGCGGGCTTTGTTCAGATCAACGGCATGCGCTTTCTTGAGCGAAGTCAAATCTGTCGCTGGCGCATTTGTTTTCAGATTTGTTCCTGCTAACAAGTGAAGATATTGTTTACCGACTTTCAATCCCGCGCTATTCTTCAAAAAGTCCGTTACATGGGTTTCTGCTGTGAAGATCTCGACATGAACCTGATGTTTGCTTGAAACACTACCGTCCTCTCCAGACACATTTTCCGTTAGACCAAGATAGCCAATCGGATCGCCAGCCTTGATCCCCGTACCCGTGAGCTCGACGGAATCAAAACTTGTTGGAATGACATCCCAAGCGACAAATTCATTCTCCACGAATGCCCAAAAACTAGTTGTCACCTCACCCGCGCCCGCAAGGTCGCCACTGATTTTCGTGCATTTCGCCATTCGTCGAGTAACTCCCGACACCGTCAGGTTCAATACATCTTTACTTTCAAACTCAACAACGCTTCCCGGATTAAGCTGCATTGTTCCTTTTCTGGGGCCTGCGGGCTGCCCATTCTGCAGTGAAGCCGGTTCTTGATACAGATCCAGCTTTTTGATAGCAGTACCTTTTACCTTCCCCTGCCAATATTTTGGTTTATTACGCTCAGGAATCGGGTCGGCACGCCATATACGCTTTTGCTGCGAGTTCTTAAATGGCTCACTATTTTTCAGGTAAGCAAACCAGACCACACTGCCTGACAAGCGCACTTTTTGTGCGTTGTTCTTGACGCTTCCGGAAAGAATCTTACCCTTGGCATAGGTAATATCCCCTGTGGTTTTTTCCTCCAATACTTCAAGTTTTGTCCCGCTAGTCAACTTTCCTGGAGAGGGCCAGCCGGATGCTTCGGGAAAGCTATCGTAGGCCTTAAAATCGTCAACCTGCATTGTCACCTTAGGCTTAGGAGTTTCCTCCTCCGACAGCGGATAACGCTTATAAGGCAGCAAATGCATATAAAGGCTGAAAAAATTCAGCTTATTTTGCTTGCCCTTGTTTGGCCCATCTTCAGGATTAGGCTCGGATTTATACTCATGGCGTACAAGACAAAACGAATTGGAATACTTCAGTTTTTTTTCATTCTCGCCAAATGTCGACTCCAAATAATCTTCATTGAGACGATATGCCACGACCTCGCCATCGGCCATGCAGCGAATCGGTTCATTCAAAATGCATTGAGGGGCGCTGGCATCGCTGATGTGAATGCCACCGTGCCAGAATTTGTTGCTGCCCAGCAAATAATGCCCGGCACTCTCGTTTTCGAGAGCCTTGTAAACCTCATCCGCATCAGAAAACTGCTTACCGTCAGCTTTTCTGAATGGATATTGGAAGCTCATCAGCGGAGCGGGGCCTGCCGGTGCAGGAGCCGGCGCAGGAGTAGGAGTAGGTGCAGGTGCTGGTTGTGCGCCTCTGAATTGGGGCTTCGGGCGTAAAAACTTTTCAGGCATTGGCCAGTAACCACTACCCGCCCCATATTTGGCAGATTTCGGTCCGCTTGAAGACTGTGAACCGAAAAAATTTCCCTTATTTCGAACAGGCGACCCGGAGATGTCTTCGATGACCCCCGTGTGTCCGTGAAAGTTTATCCACAGCGCAATATCGCCAGGCTGTACTTCCGCAAGCGGGATCACATCAAAATAAGTAGTGTCGGTATTCAACCCTGATGTTGTGAGGTAAGGGATCGTATAGCCCGCATCCTTCAGCATTCGATACAGAAGCCCGGAGCAGTCGATTTCCTTCTTGCCATCGTTATCATGGTCAGTCTCGCCCTTGAAAGGGCCGTACTCGTAACCAGTGCGATATTGCTGCCTTTGTTCAAGTAGTCCTGTGCTCATCAAAAGCTTCCTGCTTCAAAACATTGAATAGAGTTATCGCTGACGACGCCTCGGGCTGCCAAGCGCTCAACCAAAGCGGTAGCCGTCTTGGGATCGGTTTTCTGAATATTCCGGTAACACGCCATCGCGCGTGGCAAGTCAGCCGCTACGAGGACTCCCGCTTCGTACACTTCACCTAATCGAATCAGTGCGTTAGTCGAACCTAGGCGGGCGGCACGCTCCAATGTCGCTATTGATTCTCTGGGATTAATACAACCGTGACTTTCGTCGTATTCACCTTCATCGCAATAAAAATCTGCGAGAGTCAAGCCGGCATCCGGCACTTGCTCTGAAGCTTGAATCAATAACGCCACGATTCTGGAATTCTCCAAGCGTGGCGCCTGCCCAGAAAGGCTGATTCCCGCAGCAGCAAATGCTGCTCGCGCCGAACCCTTCCGGGCACCATCTAAATAGCTATCCAATGCCGCGGCGTATAAATAGATTCCTGATTCGGCAGACGCTTTATTGACCAGTCTGTCAAATATGACGCCTTTTTTGAGTTCTACCTCACCGGGCGTTAGTTTCTCAGACTGAGTGATCTCTTCCATGACCGAATCGATTGCCCAATCCTCCACTCGACTCAGAGTCCAGCAATCACCATGTTTGAAGACGAAAATCTTTAAAAAATGGCCCGCCTCATCACGCACGACCACTCTGTCAGGCATCTTGGTTTCAATAGTGAAACCCAACTTGGCAGCATTTTCCGGACGCAGCATCTTCAACTCATCGGCGTAAATCGAGCCCAAGCTCCGTTCGACAACCTTCGGTATTTTCCCATCAGCTATCACGTGAACATGCTTCAGAGGAGACGCAATAAACGCTTTCTGTGTCTCTGGCTCAGATGCGAAAACTTTTACGAAATCAGCAAAATTGCCGCTTGGACATTGGGCGGTGCTGGACGAAGAAGCAAAGGCCTCCGAAGTCATCCCCCAGCACAACAAAACAATCGAAAACCACTTCATCTGCCTTACGTACCTGTTTGTTGTCTTCACGACATTCATCACTCAGAAAACACAAAAAAAGCCTTCGGCTTAACCTTCTCAGGCGGCGAATTCCCCAACGCCTGATCCATCAAACTCCCCGCCTTATCCTTATCCGCCGCCCCCGGCAACACCGGCGGCTTAATCCCAATCCCAGTCCCCGACCCAGCCGAACCCCCCGCATTGATCTTGATCACCGGCCCAACCACCGTAACCCCACCGCCATCCAGCTTGATAAAGCTCCCACCCCCAAGAATGGTCAGCTCCGTCCCCGCCTCAATAACAATCTTGTCCCCAGCCTTGAGATGAATCTCTTTCCCCACACTGGTCAGTTGCGCCGTCCCCAGCTTCACATGCTGGTTCTGCCCAATCGTCAAATGATCATCCAGCTTCGCCTCAACCTTGCGGTCGGCGATGGTGGTGCGGTGCTCCTCGGCCTTGAGCTCGGTGTAGGTGTTCTTCACCACCGTATCGTGGCGTTCATTCCCGACCCGAATCTTCTGGTCGTGCTCGACGTTTTCATCCCAATCCCGCTGGGCATGAATGTAAATCTGCTCCGCACCTTTCTTGTCTTCAATGCGCAGTTCGTTGTAGCCACCGCCACCCGGAGAGCTGAGTGTCTTGAACACGCTGCGCGTCTTGTTCGCCGGCAGTGCATACGGCACCGGGTTTTCCTTGTGGTACAGGCAGCCGGTTACCAGCGGTTGGTCGGGGTCGCCTTCGAGGAAGGTGACGAGGACTTCCATGCCGATGCGCGGGATGGAGATGGCGCCGTAGCGGTCGCCCGCCCAAGAGCTGGAGACGCGCAGCCAGCAGCTGGTTTTGTCGTCGGCCAGGCCTTCGCGGTCCCAGTGGAATTGCACTTTGATGCGGCCGTACTGGTCGCAGTGGATTTCTTCGCCTTTGGGGCCGGTGACCATGGCGGTCTGGCTGCCGAGCACGCGGGGTTTCGGGTGTTCGAGGGCTGGGCGGTAGAACACGTCCCACGGGATGGCGAGGAAAGTGTTGCGGTAGCCCTGGTGGAAGTCGTCTTTTTCGTCCGTGGTGTCGCTGGTCACGCCTTCTTCGAGCACTTGCGGCTGTTTGCCTTCGTGGAAGATCTCGGTGAGCAGCCACAGGTCGTTCCACTCGCTGCGCGGGTGATCGGACATTTCCATGAATTGGCCGCTGACCAGTTTGGTCTGGTCGCCGCGACCTTCAGCCTGACGATAGTCGGCACGGTGGCGTTCGAGGGCGCGCTGGCTGAGGAATTTGCCGCGCGCGCGGTCGATGAAGCGGCCGGGGTAGTCGTAGTCTTCGAGATCCGGTTCAGTGCTGTCGCCATCGGGTTTGTACGCGGCTTCCATTTGCAGGCGCGGCTTTTCGAAATCGTAGTCGCGGCGCGTGGTGCGGCTGGTGCGGGTTTCCAGGCGTAGCTTGAAGGCTTTGATCACCGGCTCGTCGGCGACCATGCCGCTGCCCTGCACATAAGCAGTTGGCTGCCCGAGGTTCTGGAACACGGTCTGGTCGTCGCCGAATACCAGCAGGTGAGCTTTTTCGCTGTGCTGGAAGTGGTAGTGAATGCCTTCTTCTTCGCACAGGCGCTGGACGAAATGCAGGTCGGTTTCGTCGTACTGCACGCAGTAGTCGCGATCCGGGCATGGCTGGCTGAGCTGAAAGCTGTACGCGTTGCCCTTGATGCCGTGTTCTTCGAGGATCAGCGCGATGATTTTCGGCGCCGACATCTGCTGGTAAATGCGCTGGTTGGTGCGGTGATGCAGGTATTGCAGTTGCGGCACGATCGAGACTTTGTAGCGGGTCAAGCGCTTGCCGGCATCGCCCTGGGCGACGCGGTAAATCTGCCCGTGAATGCCCGAGCCTTGTGGATCGAATGCCAGAAACGCCTGCTTGTGCAGCAGTTGCTCAAGATCCAGATCCGGATTTTCGCTGACCAGTTCGAGGTCGAAACGATACGCCTGGCTGATGCCTTCGGTGCCGGTGAACGACAGCACTTGCAGGTCGCCGACGTAGTCTTCGACCTTGAGGCTGAAGTGGGTTTCGTTAGCTGAGTTGAACATCGTGTGCTCCCTGTTCGAATGTCATCCGTTACGCCCGAAGTCGCAGACGTTGCAGCCAGGACGAAGTGGCGCCCAAGGCGTCACGCAATTGTGCGGCAGTGATGTTGCGCTCTGCCGGATTGAAGCTCAGCGCGGTCTGCAGCGCTGACCAGCCGTGTTTCGCTAGATTTTTCGGTGCGTGCAGCTCGCGCTCCAGGTGCTCGTCGCGGGCCTGGGTCGAGGGCAAGCGGCGGAAGGGGTGTTTGCCGCTCGCCAGCTCGTAGATCACGCAGGCCACGCCGTATACGTCCGCGCTGGCCGACAAGGGTTGGCCTTCAAGCAGTTCGGGGGCGGCGTAGCCCGGGGTCCAGGCATTGAAGCGCTCGCGGCTCAGGTGCGGCAGGCCGGGCAAGGCGCCCTCTTCTGCCTGCCCCAGGCCGAAGTCGAACAGGCGCAGGCCGTCTTCGCTGAGCATGACGTTGCTCGGTTTCAGATCACCGTGCAGCACGCCGCGACGGTGGGCGTAGGCCAACGTGTCGAGCAGCGGCAGGACGATGTCGCGCAGTTCTTTCCACGGCAGGCCGAGGGGCCGCTCGCAGAGCAATTTGTCCAGGGTCAGGCCACGCATGTATTCCATGGTGATGAAGGCCCGCTGGCAGTCGGTGTCGACTTCAAAGGTGTGCGCACGCACGACGTTGTCGTGGCGCAGACGCCGGGTCAGGGCGAACTCGCTGTAGAGCAAGGCACTGGCGTCCGGCGATTCGGCAAATTCTTCGCTGAGGATTTTCAGCGCAACGTAAGGGTCGGGATCGCCAAACTGCTCGTGCAGCAAATCCCGCGCCCGGTAAACGGCGCCCATGCCACCGGCCCCGAGCAAGCGCTCGAGGTGGTAGCGACCGGCGAGTACATCCGGCAGCGCGCCGATGCTGGCCTTGGTCGGCGCCAGCAGCGGTTCGGCCTTGTTGCCCTTGGCGAAGGCGAAGTAGGTCAGGTTGTTGGCCTGTTCTTCGCTGATCAGCAGGTCATCGATGGGCGATTCGAGTTCACTCATTGGCGGATCACCACGGCAGTCAGGTTGTCACGCGCAGCGCCACGCAGGGCGCCGTCGAACAAACGTTCCAGCGCCACGTGCGGCGCGCTGAGGCTGAGGGCGTTGCCGAGGGCATCGCTGCTCAGGCCCTGATACAGACCATCGCTGCAGAGCAAAAACGCATCGCCCGGATAGACCTCGAGTTCGAGTACATCCAGGGTCAGTGTTTCGGCGGCGCCAACGGCTCGGGTCAACGCCTGAGCCGCCGGGTGCGCTGCCGCTTGCTCGACGCTCATTTGCTGCTCGTCGATCAGTTGCTGCTGCAGCGAATGGTCCTTGGACAGCTGATACAGCCGCTGCCCGCGCCACAGGTAGCAACGACTGTCGCCGGCCCAGATGCAGGCCGCGCGATTGCCTTCCACCAGCAATGCCACGACGGTGCTGCCCATGATGCTGTCGTGGCGTCCGGCGGTGACCGTCAACTCCTGCCCCAAACGCCGGTTCAGCCAGTGCAGGCACTGGCGGATGGCTTTGAGGCGTTCGTCGAAGTCCTCGTGTTGCGGCAACTCAGCCAGGCTGGCGACGATCAACTGGCTGGCGATGTCGCCACCCTGATGACCGCCCATGCCGTCCGCGACCACCCACAGCCCATGCTGCGGGGAGTCGAGGAAGGCATCTTCGTTGCGCGCCCGCACCTTGCCCGGGTCGGTACGCGCCGCGCTGCGCCAGGGACTGGCCACCAGCATCAGAGCTGCACCGGCATACGGAAGGTGCGCAGCACGCCCAGGTCAAACGGGTTCGGCGAGCGCTGGCTGGTCAGCAGGTAGTTGGCGCGCAAGCCACCTACGTCCGCCTTCAGCACCAGCACGTCGCGACCGGTCAGGTACTCGGTCTGCATCAGGTCGAACAGACGGAACAGCGACCAAGGGCCGGAGTTCTTCTCGATACCGATCGGGCGCCCGGCCATCTTGTCCATGACCAGGCTGGTGCGACCGTCTTCAGCATCGGTCGGCCACTTGAAGGTCATTGGCAGGATCGGGCCGTGACGGTATTCCATGGTCTTGTCGCCGAACTTGAATTCGGAACGGCTGACCGCCGGATCGAGGGTGTACGGCTCCAGCTTGAACTGCACGGTCGGCTCGGCCGGGTTGATCGAGAAGAAGCTCTGACGAATCGTCAGCGCAGCGGCCATCTGGTCGAGGTAGACCTTGGACACCGGCAGGCTGTGACCGTCGACGCTGCGCATACGGTAGTTGCCCGGATCGCCGCTGACGAACGGACGCATGTAGCTGTCGAAGAAACGGTCGACAATGCCCTGCGCCTTGAAGAACTCGCGGAAATCGCTGATCGAAACATCGCTGGTGCTGCTCGCGCTGAACGGATAACGCTTGCTGATGGTCTTGCCATACACGCTGTACAGCTCGTTCTGATAACGACCGTTCAAGTATTGGTAGGCATCGTTGAGTACCAGGCGCCACGAGTCTTCGGCCAGCACGTTGAACCACACGCTCAGCGGACGCGGCAGGCGACCGGACGCGTTGCGCAGGTTGGTCAGCGCATCACGCTGGCCGCTCATGCGCGTCTTGGCCATTTCAAACGCAGCCTGTTCCGGCGTGCTGGAGCGAGCCAGACCGGCCAGTTGCAGTTGCAGGTCGTTGAGCGCATTGAAGGCTGGCGTCAGGTCAGCGCCCGGGCCGTTGTTGTCATCGAGCAAACGATGCAGCGGCTCGAAGCGGCGTTGCAGGGATTTCTTCGCAGTGTCCGGCAGGTTCTTCGCCACGTTCAGCGCCGAAGCCTTGTCGGCGGCAGCAGCGGCAAGTTTGCCGACCTTGCCCAGTTTGCCCTTCTGCCCGGCCAGCGCATCGGCGGCTTCGCCGGCTTCATCGACCGGATCGGCCGCGGCTTCGAAGCGAGTGTTTTCACGCACTTCGGTGAGCAACGCGAGTACCGGCGAGTTGGCCGAAGTCAGGCCCGCCAGTTGCTCGGCGCCTTCGCCGGCGTCGCTGATCGGCGGCAATGCCACCTGCCCAACAGCTTCGCTCCAGTAGTTGGCGTAGTCGCGGAAGTACAGTTGCTCCAGCTCGACCATCAGGCGACGCAAGTCCATGTCGCTGATGCCCGCGCCTTCGCCCAGCACCCAGTTGTCACGCAGGATATCGGTGACCAGCGCCGCGCCCTGTACCGAGAAATACTGCTGATAACCCTGCTGGGTGTAGAAACCCGGGATCACGTATTCGGTGCCGATGAACAGCGAGCCTTGTGGGCCCAAGTGTTGGCTGAAGCGATAGTCCGGCAGGTTGCGCGCCTGCTCGCGGAGCATGCGGTAAACCACGTTGGCCAACGATTCGCTGCGCAGAACCTGACGTGCCTGTGTCACCAGTTGGTCGTTCAACGGATAAATGAACGGCTGCTTGAGCAAGCGCTCGAGGTGAGTGTTCAGACCGTTCTGCACCGCGGTGTTGCCGGTGTAGCGCTGCGACCAGTCAGTGGCGATCCAGTCCTTGAGCCACGCCGCATCGCGACGGTCCTTCATGTTCAGCATCAGGTACGCGCGCAGGCTGTTGAGCAGGCGATCGCGGTCCTTCATGTTGGCGCGAATCTGCCCTTCGAGCAGGGTAGCCACCCGTGGCAACAGTTGCGCTTCAAGCTCACGCTCGTAGGCAGTCTTGACCACCGGATTGATGTCTTCGCCCTGATACAGGCCGCCACGCTCGTGGTACGACACGTCGCTTTTGCTCGGGAACACCTGGGTCGCGGCGTAACTCGTATCCAGGACTTTCAGCACGCCCATGGCGTCATCGCGCGGCGACACAGCCGAGCGTTGCTGAGTCCAGTTCTGCGCCAGCGTGCGCAGGTTTTCCAGACGCTCGTAGTTGGCCGAGAAACCACCGGCCCAGAGCATACCGAACAGCGCCAGTGCTGCCAGTGCGCCGACGTACAACGCACGCTGGCCCCAATGAATGCGGCTGCGCTCGCGCTTGTCCAGACCGGCCAGATCGGCTTCGGGGAAAATCACCTGGCTGAGCAAGTGGTGGATGAAACGCGAACGGCCGCTGCGCAGGGTCGGCAGCACACCGGCGTTCATGCCGAGGCTGGCGCCGATGCCGGCGGTGGTCGAATCCATTTCCTGGGTCAGGTGCGGTGCGCTGGTCAGGTAGAAACCGCGCAATTGCGTGGCGCGTTGATAACGGTTGCCAGTGAACGCCATGTCGACGAACAGGCACAGGCGCTCGCCGATCTGCCCGAGTTGATGCGGGAAGTCGAGGATGCGCCCACGGCGCTGAGTGTCGCGCTCGGAGTGCATGCGCATGATCACTTGGCTGTTCAAGCGTCGCAGCAGCTCTTCGAACTCGTTGCGCAGAACCGCCACGTCGGTGCCGACCTGATCCTTACGGAAACTGGTGCCGAGCACTTGATCGCTTTCTTCGCGGGTCAGCTGATCGAAGAACTCGTCGAAGCCCAGCAGCTTGTCAGCCTTGCTCAGTACCAGATACACCGGCACGTCGACGTGCAGTTTCTGATGCACGTCTTGCAGGCGACTGCGCACCTGACGCGCCAGGGTGTCGATGTCCTGCTCACTGCCGCCGGTGAGGGTTTCCACCGGAATGGTCACCAGTACGCCGTTCAACGGACGACCGCGACGACGCTTGCGCAGCAGCTCCAGCAGAGTGGTCCAGGCGCTGCCATCAACTTCGGCGTCCGGCTGAGTGGTGTAGCGCCCGGCGGTGTCGATCAGCACACCGTGGTCGGCGAAATACCAGTCGCAATGACGAGTGCCGAGGGTGTCGCGGGTCAGCTTGCGGTCGATCTTGTTGATCGGAAATTCCAGGCCGGAAAAATCCAGCAGGCTGGTCTTGCCCGAAGCCTGCGGACCGATCAGCAGGTACCACGGCAAATCACTGCGCCAGCGCTCGCTGCGGCCGCGATACAGACTCGACGTTTTCAGGGTTTTCAGTGCGTCCTTGAAACGCGCCTTCAACTCCTTCTGCTCTTCGTCGATCAGCTCTTCGCGGCGAATGCGGTCCTGGCCATCCTCGCTTTCTTCCTCGGCTTTCTTGCGGATACCGGCGCGCCAGCTGACGAAGACCATGGTCAGGCCCCAGATCAGGAACAGCACGCTGATGGTCAGCAGGCGCGAGGTCGCGCTTTCCCAGAACTTGTAATCATCGACCGCCAACAACGGGCCGACGAACCACACCAGCAGCGCCACGAACAGCACCAGCAGCAAGGTCCAGACCCAGGTCTGGCGCAGGAAGGCGCCGACTTTCTTGAAAAACTTTTTCATCACACGTCCCTGTTTTACGGCTGCGCCTGCGGTTGGACCGCGGCTGGATCAAGCGGCTGATAAGGTTGCAGAACGGTGTCGCGCTGCTCGCCCAAGACCCAGGCGAAGCCCGAATACATCACCACCAGGCAGACCAGTGTGAACAGCACCACCATCCACGCCGGCACGATGCGCACCAGATTGCGGCGCTGATCGTTGAGGCCTTCCCAGTGCGGCGACAACTCGCGCGGCACGTCGCCACGCAGCTGACGAATCTGCCGATACAAGGCGTCGCGGATGCCTTCGAGCTCAAGCATGCCGCGCGCCTGGACGCGGTACTTGCCCTCGAAACCGAGGGACAGGCACAGGTACATCAGTTCGAGCATCGGCAAGTGCTTGACCGGGTTTTTCGACAGCCGATCGAGCAGCTGGAAAAACTTCTCGCCGCCGAAGGTTTCGTTATGGAAGCTGCTCAGCAGGCTCATCTGCGACCACTCGCTTTCGTTGCCCCACGGCGTGGTCACGACAGCTTCGTCGACTACGGTGCAGAGCACGTAACGCGCGGCCATCACCTGGCTGCTTTCGGCGCCGTTGTGCAAGGCGCGCACTTCGAACAACTTCAGCCCGGCGGTCAGGCGCTCGTTGAGCGCATACAGATCTTCGCGGGTTTCGCTGTGCTTGAGGCGCACCACTTCCGAGAGCAGTTCGGACGAGGCCGCGACCAGCGAATTGAGGCTGATGTTGAACGCCTCTGCCGGGCGCAGGCGCGCGGCGTAGATCATGCGTTCTTCCAGTTGCTCGAAACGCGGCGGCGCGGCGAAGTCGGTCAGCGGACTCGACGCCGGCCCGTGGCCCTGACGGTCGAGCAGAACGGTTTTGTCGTCCTGGTTGTAATCCGTTTCCTTGATCATGTCGGTCAGTTCCTGATGGCCCAGAATTTCAGTTCAAGCTCGGCGAATTCGCCGGACACGTGGAACGCGAAACCGCCGGAGCGCTCGAGTTGTGCCAGGTCTTCGGAACTGAGTTCGAGGATGAAATAGGTTTTGTTCGAGTGGAACGCGATCTGCCGCGGGGCCACCGGCAACGGTTTGACCTTGATCCCCGGCAGGTGCAGGTTGACCAGTTGGCGGATGCGCTCCACCGGGCCGACCTTGAGGTGCGCTGGCAAGCGGTGGCGCAGTTCTTCGGAGTCGCAGTTGGCACTGGCCGCCAGCACGAACGAGGCCGAGCCGAGCAGTTTGTGGTCGTGCAACGGCGACACAATGATGCCGTACTGACGCGCCTGCAGAATCAGTTCGATGGCGTGCTGTTCGAGCACCATCGACAGCACCTGACGAATCGCTTCCATCAGTTTGCGGAAGCTGCCGCCCTGGTCCGCGTGGGAATAGCGGCTGTCCAGACGCGGGCGTTTGCTCTCGCCGGAGAAGGTCGCCAGATCGCCGAGCATGGTCAGCAGCGTGCGGTACAACTCTTCGGGATGCACCTGCTCAAGGCCGAGGTAATGGCGCAGCAGCAGTTCGGTGCGGTTGATCAGTTGCAGCATCATGAAGTCGCCGACTTCGGCACCGCCAACCTTGCCGTTGGAGCGAATCCGCTCGGCAATGGTGTCGCCACGGTGGCTGAGCATGCTGATGACTTCTTTCAGGCACGACAGCAGATAGCTGGAAGCGTGGGCCTGAATGTAGGTCGGGACGAAATCCGGGTCGAGGCTGATCACGCCATCGGGCGTGGTGTCGAGCACGTCGCAGATCTTCAGCTTCACGTAGGCCTGATCGCTCTGCTGCTCGCCGAGCAACAGTTTGAAGTCCGGGCGCCCACAACTGACCTGACTGGCGGAATCGTCGCCGGCGTTGGAATCAGCCACCTCGGCGTCATACGCGGTGTAACGCGCCAGCACGTCGGATTGCTCCGGGCGACGGGCCTCGATGTGGTTGCCGGTGACTAGTGGCAGCGCCAGATAGATCGGCGTGTTGCCGGTGTTCGGCGGCACGTCCAGCGCCAGCGGTTCGGTGTTGCCACCGAGTTCGAACAGGCTGCCGTCCGGCAGAATCCCCGAGGCTTCACTGATCACCAGTTTGCCCATGTTGAGGAACTGCAAGTCGATCTCCAGATTGAGAAAACCCCAGGTGTAGCCACCGAGCAACTGGGTGCGGGTTTTCATCTGGTGATCGTAATAACGATCGTTGTGCTGGAAGTGCTGCGGTCGCAGCAGCATGCCTTCCTGCCAAATGACTTTATGGGTGTTCATGATCAGTCATCCGCCTTGGCGAGCACTTGTTGGGTATTGCGGATACCGGCCTGATCGAGGGTCAGATCAGCTTCGGTGAGTTCCAGCGGAGTGATCTGCACGGTGTAGCGCCATTGCGTTTCCGGCAGGTCACGGTAGGCAGCGAGGACGCCCACGTAACGGCTGCCCTCCTCCACGCTGAGCTTCATTTCCACGGTTTCACCCGGGCGCAGTTCGAGTTCTTCGCTGGCCACCAGATCCGGGTTGAGGGATTCCTTGGCGCGCTCGTAGAGGCTGAAGAAGTCAGCATTTTCGAAGGTCACCGGGTGCTTGAGTTCGAACAGGCGCACGACAATCGGCGACGGACGACCGTTGAGGTCCGGGTTGAGCTGATCGCTGCCGGTCAGCTTGAGGTTGAGCTTGGTCACTTTCGAGTACGGCGACAGCGACGAGCAACCGGCAAGCAGCACCAATAAGGTGAGCGCAGTCAGCGTCTTGAAAAAAGCGGTCGAGCGGCGAGACATGCGCATCATCCTTGGTGGTCGGTGTGGAGGGTGGAGATCAGGCGGATCTGTTCTTCGTAGGCCTGGGCGAAGTCGCGGGCCAGCAGACGCTCGCTCCAGTCATCGTCCTGACGCAGGGCCTGGTGATAACGGCCGAACGCTCTCCAGCGCCCGCCCGAAGTAGCGATCAACGGCTTGCTGTCGCGCTCGAAACGCAGGGTCAGTTGCTCTGGCGAAAAATGCTCCAGAGTGCCGCGTACGGCGGCGCGGCTGGCGGTCAGCAAGGCCACTTGATGCGCCTGCAAATCACGGAACGCGCGGGAAATCGCTTGCTCGGCCGGCAGGTGCCCGGGCTTGCTTGGCTGCAACAGAATCTCCAGTGCTTCGCTCGGATCGACGGCGAATTTCAGTGGATTCTTGTTGGTGCCTTGTACGGTGGTCTGGGCCAGACGCAATTCGTTTTTCAGCTCCGAGCGGGTGCGCAGGCTCTGCTGCAAACCACCGATGCTCTGACGCAGCAGGCGCGCGGCGTTGAGCGCCAGGGCTTCGCGTTCGTCGTGGCTGAGGCCTTTGACGTCCACGCCCAGCGCCGCACCGAAATGCTCCCAGAAACCTTCACTCTGGCGCTCAACGGCTTTGGGCGCCGGAGCAGGCTCAGGTTCGACGGGGGCAGCGATCAGCTCCGGCACCATCAGGCTTTCCATGTCGATGCGTGCGTAATCGGCGCGCTGACGCGAGTCTTCCGGCTTGGTATTGGGCGCCAGCAGCTCGTCGATTTCCGAGTACACGCGCTCTTGCTGTTCGAGGGCATTGAGCGGGTCGAGGTCGAGGAACGCGTCGTCCGGAATGATGCTGCCGGCAGGCCGCGGGCGACCGACCTCGCCGTCAAAGGTGGCTGGATCGCGCACCAGTCGCGCGCGTATCTCGAAGTCGCCGAGAACGTAAGTGCTGCCGTGCTCGATGCGCACCGGCTCGCCCTTGTGCAGGCGCGCGCCGCTGCCGCCGTCCTGGACACCGTTGCTGCTGGTGTCGGTGAGGAAGAACGAGCCCTCGCGGTAACTGACAATCGCGTGGTGGTTGGACAGGTGACGCTTGCGGTCAGGGATGATCCAGTCGCAGTCCTCGCCCCGCCCGATCACGCCGCCGGCCTGTTTGAAGGTCCGCTGGCACGACTCGGTGGGCACGAACTGCTTGGTGTTCAGCATTTCGAAAACCAAT
The DNA here is from genome assembly GCF_014270125.1 of Pseudomonas sp. SWRI99. NCBI lineage: Bacteria > Pseudomonadati > Pseudomonadota > Gammaproteobacteria > Pseudomonadales > Pseudomonadaceae > Pseudomonas > Pseudomonas sp. SWRI99. The sequence continues at coordinate 113,936 of NZ_JABWQR010000017.1, forward strand.
TCCATGTTTGATGCTCCTTGCGGTCACTTGCCGCGATTGACCGCTTGCGGATCACCCAACGGGCGATAGTCGTTGTCGTTGAATTTGTAATTGCCGCTACAGCCGCCAAGGCCGCATAGAACGACGAGGGTCAGCAGGACAGCGTGCCAGTGACGAACAGACATCAGAGGGTCTCCAGGTGTAGACAAAGCACAAAGCGCCGACCCTTGCGGGCGGCGCCGTTAATAGCGAATTCATTGTTTTGCGAGGCTCTGAACCGGGGCCTGGAGCCATGCCGGGGAGGAGCGACAACCTCCTGTGGCGAGGGAGCTTGCTCCCGCTGGGCGGCGAAGCGGCCCCAAAACCAGCCACCGCGGTGCTTCAGGAAAAACGCGTTTACCGAGCTACGACTGCTGCGCAGCCGAGCGGGAGCAAGCTCCCTCGCCACAGGTAATCTGCAAGCTCTAAGCAAATCATTGGCCACAGAAAGGCGGCTCGCCGCAGAGATCAGCGCCAGATCAACCATCAAAGTCACCCAAATTGATATTCAGGCGCCCGAGGCGGTACAGCAGCGTGCGCCGCGGCAGGCCCAGTTCGCGGGCGGCGAGGGTCTGGTTGCCATCGTTCTTGCGCAGGCAATCGAGTAGCAAAGTGCGCTCGACCTGCTCCAGCCGTTCGCGCAGATTCAGGCCGCTGTTGTCCTCGGGCATCGGTTCCAGACGCAGCGAGAAATGCTCGGCGAGCAACTCGCCGCCTTCGCATAAAAGCACCGCGCGTTCGACCAGTGCCTTCAGCTCGCGGACGTTGCCGGGGAAGGTGTAGCCGCACAGGTGTTCCAGCGCGGCGTCCGACCAGCGCACCGGATCACGTTGCAAGAAGGTGCAGGTTTTCTCGGCGAAGTGACGGGCCAGATCGAGGATGTCGCCTTCGCGCTGACGCAGGGCCGGTAGCTCGATCGGGAATTGCGCGAGGCGGTAGTACAAGTCCTCGCGGAATTTGCCTTCGCTGACCAGGACCGCCAGGTCACGGTGCGTCGCGGCGATGATGCGCACGTCGATCTTGTGCGTGTCGTTGGAGCCCAGCGGACGGATCTCGCCTTCCTGCAGCACGCGCAGAATCTTCGCTTGCAGCGACAGCGGCATGTCGCCGATTTCATCGAGCAGCAGCGTGCCGCCATTGGCCGCGTCGAACAGCCCGGCACGATCGCGATCGGCACCAGTGAAGGCACCTTTGCGGTAGCCAAACAGTTCGCTTTCCAAGAGATTTTCCGGGAACGCCGCGCAGTTCTGCACGATAAACGCCTGAGAGCGACGCGGGCCGCAATCGTGAATCGCCCGCGCAACGACTTCCTTGCCGGTACCGGTCTCACCGCGCAACAGCACGGTGTACGGGCTGTGCAAGACTTTGCTGATCAGCGAGTAGGTCTGGCGCATTGCCGCGCTTTTGCCGATCAAACCGTAGCCACTGATGCTCGGCACACTGCGCGTGACGGTGGCCGATTCAGCCAACGGCTGGCGCAGGCGCTGCAGCAAATGCAGCTGACCGAGCACGAACGAGCCGAGCTGGCCGAGGGAATCGGCAAAGCCTTGCAGGTCGGTGCGATGGTGGCTGGCGCACAACAACAGACCTTCAACCGCCTTGTGCTGATTGACCAGCGGCACGCACAACAACGACTGCCACGGCGCGGCCGCCGCCGGCAGGAAACTGGTCTCGTGCAGGCTGGCGCTCAGGTCATCAAGGCACACCACGCGGTTCTGGCACAGGGCGAATTGCAGCAGTTGCTCACCGTTATAGTCCGCCGGCAGGCTCGCCGCCTGGCGCGGTTGCAGCGCGCCGTCGAGGCACTCGGCGTTCATCCCCAGGCAGGTGTGAGTGGCGTCGAGCAGGTACAGCTGAGTCAATTCGCAACCGCTCAGTTCAGCCAGACCACGGACGAATTCACCCAGCAACGCAGCACCGTCCGCCGCCCGCGACAGACTGGCGAACTGCGCCAGCAACGCTTCGGCGTAGACCAGTGGCTGCGGCACCTGAGTGAACATCACGCCCACCTCAGGCGAACTCGCACATCACGCTGGCGTTGCCGTCGAGCGTGGCATGCACACGCTTGAGGCTTTCGCCGGTCGCCATCGCGTCGAGCAGACGATCGGCCACCAGCGGCAGCACGTGCTGATCGAGCAAATGGTCGATCAGGCGCGCGCCGCTTTCGCTTTGCGTGCAGCGCTCGGACAGGTGATCGACGAGGTTCTGGCACCAGCTGAATTCCAGCTGACGACGGTTCAGACGCTCGCCGAGACGGCCGAGTTTGATCTCGATCAGCTCGCGCAGCACCGGGCCGCCCACCGGGTAGTACGGCACTACTTTCATCCGCGCCAGCAGCGCCGGTTTGAAGTGCTTGCTGAGCACCGGGCGAATGGTTTCTTCGAGCACTTCGGCGGTTGGCCGCGCGCCGTCTTCGCAGAGGTCGCTGATCTTGTCGCTACCCAGATTCGAGGTCATCAGGATCAGCGTGTTGCGGAAATCGATCTCGCGACCTTCGCCGTCGTTGGCCACGCCCTTGTCGAAGATCTGGTAGAACAGGTTGAGCACATCCGGGTCAGCCTTCTCGACTTCATCAAGCAGTACCACCGAGTAAGGCTTCTGGCGCACGGCTTCGGTGAGCATGCCGCCCTCGCCGTAACCGACGTAGCCCGGCGGTGCACCGATCAGGCGCGAGACGGTGTGCTTCTCCTGGAACTCGGACATGTTGATGGTGGTGATGAAACGATCACCGCCGTACAGCAGGTCAGCCAGGGCCAGCGCGGTTTCGGTCTTGCCGACACCGCTCGGGCCGACCAGCAGGAACACGCCGACCGGTGCATCAGGCTTGTTCAGACCGGCAGCGGTGGCGCGCATCGAGCGGTCCAATGCGTGCACGGCTTGTTCCTGACCACGGATACGCGTGCGCAGATCGGTAGCAAAACTGGCGACCTTGGCGTTGTGCTCGCGGGCCAGTTGCGCCAACGGCACGCCGGTCCAGGCGCTGATCACTTCGGCGACCAGACGCGGGCACACTTCGAAACTGACCAGACGTTCTTTGACTTGCGCAGCGGTCAGCGCGGCGTGGGTTTCATGCAGCTGAGCTTCTAGCGCTTCGACGCTTTGGCCTTCTTCGACTTCGGCGGTCACGGTTTCGATCACAGTGCCTTCGGCGTCTTCTTCAACGCTGACGGTCGGCTCGACGGCTGCGGCTTCGCGGGCCTTGGCCAGTTGCTGACGCAGCTCCAGCAGGCGCTCGGCCAAAGCTTTCTGCTCAGTCCACAAGGTTTCCAGCGCGACCATTTCGCTTTCGGCTTCGTCCAGCCGCGCTTCCAGTGCGTCCAGCGCTTCGTGGTCGATCAGCAAACCGGCCTCGGCATCGCGACGCAGAGCCTGGCGTTGACGGCCGCCTTCAGCCAGTTCACCGCGCAGGCGCTCAAGGCTTTCCGGGGCAGCAGCAAGGCTGATGCGCACGCGGGCGCACGCGGTGTCGAGCACATCGACGGCTTTGTCCGGCAGTTGCCGACCGGCCAGATAACGAGCGGACAATTCGGCGGCGGACACCACCGCGTCATCGCGCAGGTAAATGCCGTGGCTCTTTTCATAGACCTGGGCCAGACCACGCAGAATGGTCACCGCTTCGCTGACGGTCGGTTCGTGCAGTTGCACTGGCTGGAAACGACGGGCCAGTGCCGGATCTTTCTCGAAGTATTTCTTGTACTCGGCCCAGGTGGTCGCGGCGATGGTGCGCAGTTCGCCACGGGCCAGCGCCGGTTTCAGCAGGTTGGCCGCGTCGGAACCGCCAGCGTTGCCGCCAGCGCCGATCAGAGTGTGGGCTTCGTCGATGAACAAAATGATCGGTTTCGGCGAAGCCTTGACTTCGTCGATCACGCCTTTCAAACGGCGCTCGAACTCACCTTTGACGCTGGCGCCGGCCTGCAACAGGCCCATGTCCAGCGACAGCAACTCGACACCCTTAAGCACCTGCGGCACTTCACCGGCAGCGATGCGCGATGCCAGACCTTCGACAATGGCGGTTTTACCGACACCGGCCTCACCGACGACGATCGGGTTGTTCTTGCGACGACGGGCAAGGATGTCGACCATCTGCCGGATCGCACCGTCACGGCACAGCACCGGGTCGAGTTTGCCGTCGCGGGCCTGTTGGGTCAGGTTGTGGGTGAAGCGCTGCAACAGCGATTCGCCCTGCGCCGCCGGTTTGCCATTGGCCGCCGGTTGCTCCTGTTGCGACAGGGCAAATTCCTTCAGGCGATCGATGTTCAGCTTGGCGAGCAGCGGCTGATAACGGCTGCCGGCATAACGCATCGGGTTACGCAGCAAAGCCAGAATCAGCGCGGCGTCTTCAACCTGGGTCTGGCCCAGTTCAAGGTTGGCCACCAGCAGCGCATCTTGCAGCCATTGCACCAGTTCCGGGGCGAACACCGGGTTGCGTGAAGCGCTGTGCTCGACCCGCGATTGCAGTGCAGCGGTGAGTTCACCGGCATCGACGTCAGCATCTTGCAGGGCGCGGCTGAGCAAGCCGTTCGGACGCTCCAGCAGGCCAAGCAGCAAGTCTTCTACAAGAATCTTGCTGCCGCCACGGGCGACGCAACGCTCGGCCGAACGTTCCAGATCACGACGGGTTTCGGCGTCCAGCGCCTGGATGAGTTGTTGCAGGTCTACGTTGATCATGGCTCACGTCCTTAATGAATTTTGCTGCCCAGGGTCACCACGCCGTCCGCTTTTTCGCGGCCCAGCCAACTGGTCCAACCGAGGCGACAGGCGTTCTGCTCACCGATGCGCAGTTCGCGGATTTCTTCCTGGCGCAGCACCAGGCGAATGTCGTAGTCGAGCGGGTCACGCAAGGTGAACCGCACCAGCGCGCAGAGCGGCTGGTAGCCGAAACCGATCGGCAAGAATTCATGGAATCGCTGCCAGTCGAGTTCGGTAATGTGAATGCGGAATTTGCCGCTGCGGTCGCGCACGTGTTCGCCCAGCACCAGGTCTTCGCCGAGCAGGCTGTTGGCGCGGCCCAAACGATTGCGCTGCTCCTCGAGAATTTCCACGCGGCGCTCGATGCACTGCTCGATGACCAGGTCTTCGTGCTTGAAGTAGTAACGCAGCACGGCTTCGATCAACGCCGCCGAGTGCGCCCGCAGGCTGAGCAGGCCGAGGTACGGCAGCAGGCGTTTCCAGTTGAGTTCCTTGGCCTTGCGGATCTCTTCGCCGCCCAGGCCGATCAGGGCAAACAGCTGCGCGGAGAACGGGTCGATCGCGCCGCTCTGGAAGCTCGCGCGGTAGCGGTACTTGCGCCAGATCGGCAGCATCAGCCGTTGCAGGCGATGGTGGAACAGATCAAGGAAATTGCGCGTCGGGTTGCCGTCCTCGCTGTCGCCCAAGGCCTGCTCGCCGTAGAACGCCGGCAACGGCGAACCGGAGCCGACCAGGCCGATCAGGTTGAAACGCACGCGCGCGCGCATCTTGCCGTGCTCTTCGAAAAACTCCACGCGATCGACGTCACTGCGCGGAAAGCCCAGGCTCGGGTTGGCCTGGAACTCGACCTGGTCGTACAGATCGTCTTCGCTCAGATGCGGGTGGGCCTCGCGCAGCCGGTCGATCACCAGCAGCACGGCCTGAAACAGCGAGTACTCGCGTATTACCTTGGTCAGCCCGCTTAAAGCAGGGGCTGCAGGCCCATACGTGGTGTCCATTGGTACACCTCTCCCTGTGTGCTTTTTACCCGCAGCTCATGGAATGAATTGAGACTGGCGTAAAGCGCGAAAAACTCGTTGAGAACCGAAGCGAAGACGAACAGGTCGCCTTCGCCGATATAGCCTTCCGGGTCGATGGTCAGTTCGGTGCGCAAACCGCGCACCGGCAGACCGCGATGCAGCCGGTCGACGTGATGATGTTTGATGTGCTTGAGGCCGCCGAGCAGGCGCTTGCTGACCTTCTCCGCGTGCTGGTCGTAGTAGCGCGGCAGGTCGTAGGTTTCCAGAATCACCTTCAACGCATTGACGTCCGCCAGCGACAGATAGTTAAGCGACATGTTGCTGATCAGCTTCCACAGGAAGTCACGGTTCAGCGGCGGCGCGAAACTCGGGGTGGCCGGGGTGATGTTGCGGAAGCTGAGGAATTCCGGGGTCTGCTCGCTGGCCATACAGATGTCGCCGAGCTTGAGCTTTTTCGGCAGGTTCTGGTTGGTACACATCAGCTCGATCGACAGGGTTTCGTGGGCTTCGGTGTGGCGAATGCCAAAGCTCAGGTAAGTGTCGAGGCCGTCGTGCAGCAGCGACGAACGCTGGCGGATGCTGTAATGCGGACGGCTGTTGGGCACGTCGAAACTCGGGTCGTGCTCGAAGGACTCGAACGGCACGTATTCCTGATAACCGAGACCGCCGGGTTTCCAGCCGGTCACGGTTTCCACCGAGAACACACCGCAGTTTTCCAGATCGAACTCCGCCGGCAGCAGCAGGTATTCGTCCTGCTTGCCGTCGAGACGGATCGGCAGTGCGTCGTGCTCGAACAGGTTCACAATCGGCGTGCAAAACAGCTTCACGTTGTCCAGGGTCGGACGCATCCGCATGATGCCGCTCTTGCGAATGTCGAAGCGCAATTCAAGACCGCGCATTTGCTTGAGCGTGTCTTCCGGCAACGCCTTGAGGATGTCGAGGCCGTTGACATCGACGAACAGGAATTTGTCCTGGAAGGCGAAGTATTCCTGCAAATAGCGATAGCCACGGAAGGTGTTCAGCGGATACGGGATCAGCGCCTCTTCTTCGGCAAAACCCACCGGTTTCACCCGGTCGCCGGGAATCTTGAACGCCATCGGCTTGCCGCTGACGCCATCGATCGGCTGGCCGGCGCCGTCGAGCGGGATCAACTCGATGCCGTCGAGGTTGCGCAGCAGGCTCAGGTACAACATCTGGCTGATGTAGCGCTCACCGGCAAAGTGCAGGCGCAGTTTGCTCAGCTCCAGTTCGCCGAGATGGCCGTCGGCACTCATTTCCAGGCGCAGGCTGAGCAACGAGCCATCGCCCTTCACCGAGTAATTCAGCGCGGCCAGATCCAGCGGCAGCACTTCGGTCGGGTAGCAGGTGCGGAAGCGGCAACGCACGTCTTCGATCGGCTTGCTCTCGACCGGCGTATCGCGCTCAACCAGCAGCGCCGGCCCGGAACGCTTGAGCGGATCGAACTGCAGAATGCTGAACGCCGGCAGCGGGCGCATGTAGTTAGGCCACAGCAGTTGCATCAGCGAATGACTGAGCTCCGGCAGCTCGTCATCGAGCTTCTGCCGCAGGCGCCCGGTCAGAAACGCAAAGCCTTCCAGCAACCGCTCCACATCCGGATCCCGCCCGGCCTGCCCCAGATACGGCGCCAGCGCCGGACTACGCTCGGCGAAACGGCGACCGAGCTGGCGCAGTGCGGTGAGTTCGCTTTGGTAGTAGTGGTTAAAGGACACGGGTTACCTGCCTGATAGTGGAACTCATCAAAAAAATATCCTGTAGAGCGCGACGGTGAGCCCGGACACTACGCAGCCTACGATGAGCAAGGTCGGAACATATGCCAGCCATTCGATCAGCATCGTGCCCTTGATGGGTTGACCACTGAGTCCTTGCGCCAATCGCGAAAGCATCCAGTTGGCGGCGTAAAAAGGCATGAAGATCAGCGGCCCGAGCCAAATTCGATTAATTACCTGCTGCTCAGGCTTATTCCGCAGGAGGCGCATTTCCAGGCTCGCAAAAGCAATGTAGGCAGGAACTCCAAGAATCATTCCTAAGGTTTCAAAATTCAGAGCAACGGAAGACTGCTCATTCAGATGGTCATTCAGGACCATGAGCGAGAGAACAACCAGCGGAAACCACAGAGCTGCCACGAGTAATCGACGACCTCCTGAGCTCAAATATTGAACATTGGGATTCTTCCATGCCCCATACATATTCATTCCTCACCGCTTTCTAACGGTGCGCATGCTGGAATATTCCAGCCTTCATAGCCTGATGAAGTTGGATAGATCGCATGACCATTGACCCATTGCGAGCGTTCGTCTGTCGTGAATTCACTTTGCCAGAGAAGCCACTCGGAGGACTTCAGCAACTTACCTTCACTGTTATACACACGAAAAAAAGCCTCACTTGTAAAAAGCTTCACCAACTTCCCAGCAACACCAAAACTCGAATACCTAGGAATATATGAGTTTATATAGCAAGTCTTTGAATCATTCCATTTTGTCGAATAAATCTCTGCCGCTTCGGCAGCACTCCGCTTTATATAAAGCCAAACAAAAATAGGTGTTCCCACCACCAATAAAAATAACAAGATTTTCGAAGGCGCCTTCATAATCACCTCGACCCTGAGCGAGAAAGATATTCGTCAAAATCGATTGGCCCAAGGTGAATGATAAACGAGACGTCATATAATTTAACGTCCGTATAGATCATGAAATCGCCACCCCTGCCGTGCAACTTGCGATACTCATTAAACTTTCCATTCGTCACCTTATAGTATCCGACCCCGCCCTTTTCGATCAGCTTCGGCTCGGTGACATAATCAATTGGTCCAGGCCTGATGACGCCCTCTTCCGACCAATAGCCCAGCAGTTGATCATCCCCAGCATTGAGAAAATCATATGTATCTCGGACATAAAGTCCGATCTGTTCGATCTCTATTGCCGGAAAGCCATGATCATTTGAAATTGTCCGAAATTTTGTAGCTGCAACCTTAACGACAAAGGTTCCTAGCGCGCCGTAGACATCGTCCAGAGCATCGGTGGCTTTTTCCCAGTCTGTAGCCCCGAATCTAATCAAGTTAAACTGCGATATTTCTTCGAGTTCCAGCGCTGTTTTATCGCTATAATCCAAATAAGCGCTTTTCAACTTCTTTACTTTAGCGTCTAGCAACCCGAGCCGTTGAAGGCGAGTCATTAATACGATGAGGCCCTTGGAGAGCTCGTCCAGAGAGCCTTTTAATCTACCGACGCTACTATTAAATTCTGACGATGATGATAGCGCCGCAACGAACTCATCAACTTTTGGCTTTACTCGTTTCGACCCTGAAAACAGCCAATCAAATGGTATATCTGTAAGAAGCTTTTCCGCACTTAATGTGCTCGCTGCAAGATCGCCCTGCTTGACAGACTTTGACAATTCATAAGGCTCGCCAGCAAACCATTTACGCATGACACGAGCAGATACCGCCCACCCCAACTTATCCATAACCACTGGAATTGAAGAAATCTGAAAGTCCTTTACCTGAACACTTTGACCTTCTTTATTTGCAGCGGGTGTCAGTGCAGTTGTGATAGGGGCTGGCATAAAAATCAGTCTCAGGAAATGGCTATCGAGTCTTGAGGATCCAAAAACAAAGTGACCCCTTCAGCGATGGAGGAGCCGATTACCGAGGTTTTGCCTTCACTGTCCGTTACACCCGTAAGCTCTTTTCCCGATTCCGTACGGATGGTGTATCCGCGATTAGCTACCGGCGCGCCTGTCTCGGGATCAGTAACAACGAAGTGCTCCGTAAACGGCCACTTAATCTCCACCGGCAACGGCGGCACAAACGGCGCTGGCGAATGCGAATTCCCGATGATCACCGTCCCGGACCCCGCCGTGACCTTGTTGCCGTGAGATCCAACCGAACCTACGGTCGCAGCCGGTTTGCCGTTGATCAAAACGGTAGTGGCAAGGTCGCCGACCAGCGCACCACCACACGCCGAGGCATCGCCTTGGCGGGCGGCCGCGAGGCCGTCGAAGAACACGTCGCCGGAACCGGCGGCGATCGGGTTCGTACCGTGGCCTGGAAGTGGGCAAGCGGTAGGGTCGGATACGCGTGCTGCGGGTTTGCCAGACATCGGGGATCTCCTTAGGTGACCTTGACTTGACCGCTGCCATCCAGGCGCGCGGAAAAACTGACCTGACGCTTGAAACCCTCGATTTCCAGCAGGCCTTCGATACTGAAGGCCAGGCGGAGCTGATCGTGGTCACGCGGCAGGGAAATGACACGCACGTTGCTCAGGCGCGGCTCGTAGGCTTCGATGAAGCTTTCGATGGCCAGGCGGGCCTGACTCAGCGAGTCGTGCAGGCTCAGGCGCATGTCATTGAGATCGGGCAACCCGTAGTCGGCCAGCGTTTGCACGCTGCCGGCCCGGGTGCTGAGCATTTTGGCCAGATGGGCAGCCACCGACGTCATGGCGCAAACCTCGAGGCTCTTGCCATTGCGTAGTTGTGCGTCGCCATTGAGGCGTTCGAACAGGCTGCCGTATCCGTCCATGAGTCGCTCTTACTCTTTGTCCAGCTTGCCAACCAGCGACAGGGTGAAATCGGCACCCATGTACTTGAAGTGCGGACGCACGTTCAAGCTCACGCGGTACCAGCCCGGCTCGCCTTCAACGTCGCTGACGATCACTTGCGCAGCGCGCAGCGGACGACGGCCACGGACTTCGGCGCTCGGGTTTTCCTGGTCGGCAACGTACTGACGGATCCACTTGTTCAGTTCCAGCTCGAGGTCGGTACGCTCTTTCCACGAACCGAGTTGCTCGCGCTGCAGCACTTTCAAGTAGTGAGCCAGGCGGTTGACGATCATCATGTACGGCAGCTGGGTGCCGAGCTTGTAGTTCAGCTCAGCGGCCTTGCCTTCTGCGCTGATGCCGAAGAACTTCGGTTTCTGCACCGAGCTGGCGGAGAAGAACGCCGCGTTGTCGGAGCCTTTGCGCATGGTCAGGGAGATGAAGCCTTCCTCGGCCAGTTCGTATTCACGACGGTCGGAAACCAATACTTCGGTAGGAATCTTGGTTTCGATTTCGCCCATGCTTTCGAAGTGGTGCAACGGCAGGTCTTCAACCGCGCCACCGCTCTGCGGGCCGATGATGTTCGGGCACCAGCGGAATTTGGCGAAGCTGTCGGTCAGCTTGGTGCCGAACGCGTAGGCCGTGTTGCCCCACAGGTAGTGCTCGTGGCTGTTGGCAACGGTTTCCTTGTACACGAACGATTTGACCGGGTTTTCTTCCGGGTCGTACGGGTTACGCAGCAGAAAACGCGGAACGGTCAAACCAACGTAGCGCGAGTCTTCCGAGGTACGGAAGCTCTGCCATTTGGCGAATTGCGGGCCTTCGAAGTGGTCTTTCAGATCTTTCAGATCCGGCAGGCCGGTGAAGCTTTCCAGACCGAAGAATTTCGGGCCGGCCGCAGCGATGAACGGCGCATGGGACATGCACGAAACGCTGGCCACGTACTGCATCAGCTTGACGTCTGGCGAGCTTGGCGACATGTAGTAGTTGGCAATGATCGCGCCAACCGGCTGACCACCGAACTGGCCGTATTCAGCGGTGTAGATGTGCTTGTACAGACCCGACTGCATGACTTCCGGCGAGTCTTCGAAATCGTCCAGCAGGTCTTCTTTGGAGACGTTGAGGATTTCGATCTTGATGTTTTCGCGGAAGTTGGTGCGGTCGACCAGCAACTGCAGGCCACGCCACGACGATTCCAGCGCCTGGAAATCCGGGTGGTGCAGGATCTCGTCCATCTGACGGCTGAGCTTGGCATCGATCTCGGCGATCATGCGGTCAACCATGGCTTTCTTGACCGGCTCACCGTTGTTCTGCGGCTTGAGCAGCTCTTCGATGAACGCCGACACGCCACGCTTGGCAATATCGTAGGCTTCGTCGTCAGGCGTCAGACGGGTTTCGGCGATGATGCTGTCGAGAATGCTGTATTCGCCGCTGGCGGCGCTCTTCTCTTGTGCTGCGCTAGTGCTCATTGTGTTGGCTTCCTTGGCTACTGGAGTCTCAAGCGTCCGGGGCTGCGGCGTTCAGGCCCAGCTCACCGAGTACGCGACCGCGGGATTCGTCGTCAGCGAGCACGCCTTCGATGGCTTTACGGAAAGCAGGTGCGTTACCCAGCGGGCCTTTGAGGGCCACCAGCGCGTCGCGCAGTTCCATCAGCTTTTTCAGCTCAGGCACTTGCTCGACCAGGCTGGCCGGGTTGAAGTCCTTCATCGAATTGACGCGCAATTGCACGGCCAGCTCGTCGGCCTCGCCATCTTCCTGCAGACGGTTCGGCACGCTCAGCGTCAGACCCAGCTCTTGCTTGGCCAACACTTCGTCGAAGGTCATCTTGTCGATGCTGATCGGCTTGCGATCTTCGATTTTGCGATCGTCCTTGCGGTGGGTGTAGTCACCGATTGCCAGCAGCTTCAGCGGCAGTTCAATCTCTTCCTGAGCACCGCCGGTGGCGGGTTTGAAGGTGACGTTGATGCGTTCCTTGGGGGCTACCGAGCCTTCTTTGGCCATGGCTTTTCTCCTTGCGGTTGTGGCCCTGGGGCCTATTCGAGTACCACTTCGAGGTCGAGGTGGCACAGCCTGCGATAAATCTCTTCCTTGCGTTCACGTACGGCATGGTTCTGCGGCAACAACTCGCAGCAACTGTGCAGCAGGTGCAGCACTTGCAATGCAAGATCGGGCTCCCAGGCGTGCAGGCCTGAGTCCAGTAATGTCTGATCGAGGGTTTCCAGCTGGTTTTTGGCCAGTTCGTATTTCTTGGCCAGGAAGCACAGCCGCGCGAGGGCGAACTGCCAGAAGAAGCGTTCGCGGCCACCGTGGGCCGATTGCAGACCCTGCTTGAGGATCTGCACGGCAGGCTTCAAACCTTCCTTGCGCAGAATCGGCTGGACATCCTCGAGGGCTTTTTCCCAGGCCGGCTGGGTTTCGACGTTCTCGCTTTCGACCTTGCGCGGCGCGCTGGCGCTTTGCAGGTGCGGCATGACGTTGGCGGCGATCCACGCCCGGGTGGACGGATCGGCAAACGGCGCGCCGTCATGGAAGCGCAACTCGATGATGCCCGGCAGGCGCTGAATCAAAAGCGCGAAGTGGATTTCCACTTCGCGCATGGCCAGCTCGGCGTTGAGGTTCTGGAGACATTCCCAGACCATCCTCTGGCCATCGAACCAGAACGGCGCCTTCGCCAGGCTCGCCTCCAGTTCCACCAGCAGGTCGGCATATTTGCCCTGATCGAAACGGTCCTGATAGAGCTTGAGCTTTTCCAGCGGCAGGCCGCGCAACACGGTGATCTGCTCCGCGTTACGCTCGGGCACCGCGTCGATGGTCATCCACAGCAGCGTACGGTTCAGGCGCAGGGCGCGCAGGTCGGTGGCCTTCTGTTTCAGCCACCAGGCACACAGTGGGCGGGCGCTCTCCTGCTGGGCGCGCAGGGCTTTGTGCGCATCGCGTTCGTTGTCGATTGGCGCGCCAGGGGTCAGCAACTGGCTCGCCGCCTGCTTGACCTGCGCCACCGCCGCGCCGACCACGCCGGGGGCCGGCTGGTTGTCGGCGGCGCGCTGGATCATGGTCTTCAGGCGGCGGGAGATCGGCAGCAGCAGCGGCGCGTCATCGCCCAGATGTTCAGTACACGCCGCCTCAAGGCCGGCCAGGTGCTCGGAGAGCTGCCGGAACATCGGCAACTGCTCTTTGATCGCAATGTTTTCGGTGATGACCTGCTCGAGACGCGGCACCAGCCAGCCGATTGCGGCGGCACGGGTGCGGGGTTTGAGCGGGTGAACGTCGGCCCAGTGATTTTCCGACAAATGGTGCAACAGACCGAGGCCGGCGAGCAGCCCGGGGAAGGATTCACGCTGGTACAGCGACCAGGTCAGCCAGGCGCCGACACGCAGATCCTTGGACTGGGTACGCAGCAGATTTTCGCTGTTTTCGCGGATTTTCAGCCAGTCGATCTGCCCGCTTTCGTGCATCGACGAAGCCTTGGCCAGCTCACTTTCCAGCGCCTCGAATTCGCTCGAAAAACGAACGTCTTCGCCCGCGAAATTCTCTTTGGAAACAGAGAGTTTGGCGAGTTCGAGGTAATGGGCGGAAAGTTTGCTTGAGTAGGACATCCATGGCCTTTATTAAGGATTACAGTCATGCGCGCAAAGGGAGTTGCAGCGACGCGGGACAGTATCGAAGAGCAGTTATGCGACTCATCCAATTGAGATGTGCTCTTTCAAGTGGGCGCATCGTAATCACAATGATGGCCACTAGCAAGCATCCGATTAAACAACAAGACGAAGTGTTCTTTGTTTGTTGTAGGAGGTTTCCCTATATTCCGTCAGGGAATCCCCTACCCCCATTTTTTAAGCCGATCGACCCGGAGGATGCCTGAAAAGCCTGATTTAGAGCTGGCGTACCAAATCCATGAGACATACGGAAAAACGGCAATCAGGATCCGGGCAGAGCATGACGGTATTTGCAAAATCCGGATGTAGGATGATTCCGAAAGATTTCGGTATTGTTTCAACAAAACGCGGCGAGACAATCGATAACTATAAAAGTGCCATCATTATGATGGCCTTTATATATACGCGTATTTCGAACGCATCTGGCGACGGCGAATAACCCACCGATGCGTCGCTGGGTATAAAGGGCAGAACAGTGACTGCATGTCTGGCTTAATCCGCACACATAAAAAATGGGCATTCGACCGCAATCGATATGCCCATTTTTCCTTGCGGTTCTCCCCGTCCGGGGAGTACGCCGCAATTATGGATTAACGCTGTCTTTCAACGATTTGCCTGGCTTGAACGCCACGGTGTTGCTGGCCTTGATCTTGACCGGTTCGCCGGTTTGCGGGTTTTTGCCGGTGCGGGCACCGCGGTGGCGTTGCAGGAAGGTGCCGAAGCCGACCAGCGTCACGCTGTCCTTGCGGTGCAGGGCGCCGGTGATTTCTTCGAGGACGGCGTTGAGGACGCGGTTGGCCTGTTCTTTGGTCAGGTCTGCTTTTTCAGCGATTGCAGCGGCGAGTTCTGGTTTACGCATTAGTGAAGCCCCTTTGACGGTTTTTTGTTGTTATGTCCGTGCTGTTCTCGTTGGAACAGCGCCCAAGGCGCCGCAGGCTCTACTCTGCGGCAGACGGGAGTGAGAATGGCACGCCGCCAACGGCGGCGCCAGTCTCCCCACGACCTTTGTCGGGGCAAAAGAGCGGCGATTGCGACAGAACGGCTGGTATTTACGCCAGCAGCGGCGGAAGCTGTTTGTTCAGGGCCAGTTTTTCCATGACCGCTGCACCGGTCAGGGCATAACCGAGCAATTGTCCGTCGGCGCTGTGGCACAGAACCTTGATATCGGCGCCCTGCCCTTCAACGCTCCAGACGCCTTCGCTGCCCCGTGGCGGCGGCGACACCACCAGCGGACACACCGGGGTTTTCACGGTGATCGGCATCGGGCCGTAGCTCACCGCCGTAGGGTTTCCCGCCAGGGTTTGCGCCAGCGCACGTGCGCAGCTCATCAGCGGCATCACGTAGAGCAGATTGAGCCCGTCGACTTCGGCGCAATCGCCCAAGGCGAAGATGTTGGCGTGGGAGGTTTTCAGGTAGCGATCAACCGCCACGCCCCGATTGACCTGCACGCCGGCCGCCGCTGCCAGATCAATACGTGGACGCAGGCCGATCGCCGAGACCACCACGTCGCACGGGATGACCTGACCGTCGGACAGATGCGCTTCCAGACCGTCGGCGACTTTCTGCAGACGGGTCAGCACCGGGCCGAGGTGAAACTTCGCCCCGATACTTTCCAACCCGGCCTGCACGGCCGCCGCCGCAGCGGGATGCAGCAGCATCGGCATGACTTGTTCGCACGGCGCGACCAGTTGCACCTCGTAGCCACCGAGAATCAAGTCATTGGCGAATTCACAGCCGATCAGCCCGGCCCCGAGCAACAGCACCCGGCGCTTGCCCGCCGCTGCAGCACGGAAGCGCGCGTAGTCTTCGAGATCGTTGATCGGGAACACCCGGTCAGCGCCATCGCCTTCGATCGGCACGCGTACGGTTTCCGCGCCCCAGGCGAGAATCAGGTCGCGATAGGGTACGGCTTCTTCGCCGATCCACAGGCGTTTGTGGCCGGCGTCGATGCCGCTGATGCGCGTGTGCGTGCGTACTTCGGCGTTCAACTGCTCGGCCATGGCGCCGGGTTCGGCCATGCTCAGGCCGTCGGCGTCCTTGTTCTTACCGAAACCGGTGGAGAGCATCGGCTTGGAGTAAGAGCGGCCGTCATCGGCGGTAACCAACAGCAGCGGGGTTTCGCTGTCGAGCTTGCGAAACTCCCGGGCCAGGTTGTAGCCCGCAAGCCCGGTGCCGATGATGACGACTGGTGCGCTCATGCCTTACTCCTCTGTTTTGCTTAGTTGATTTCGATCATTTCGAAGTCCATTTTGCCGACGCCGCAGTCGGGGCACAGCCAGTCTGCCGGTACGTCTTCCCAGCGGGTGCCCGGCGCGATGCCGTCATCCGGCCAGCCGTCGGCTTCGTTATAGATCAGGCCGCAGACGATACATTGCCACTTCTTCATTCAGGTACATCCTCAGGGTTCAGGCGTAGTGCCGGCGCGGACGGTCGATGGGTGTTGCGCTGCCATCCGGCTCAGGGCGTTTTGTACTGAGGGTGCCGGGCAGATGCAAGCCTGTTCGGCGCAATGGCGGCCGGCGCCGATCAATATCGTGATCTGCCATGGTAAGCTCGCCGCCTCATTTGCGGCCAATAATGACTCATTGTGCAACATTCAAATGCCTGCCCCGCCCCGCTCTGGCTGACCCAAAACCGCCTGACGCCCTGCCCCGATTCGTTGACCCTCGACTGGTTGTTCGACGAAGGTTCGCTGACCCGTCGCCTGACCCGTTTGTCCAACGATGGCTTCAGCGTGTCGCCGTTGTTTGAAGGCTGGGACACCCTGCGCGCCGATGAATGCGCAGCGCTGGAACTGGCCGAAGGCAGCGAAGGCTGGGTGCGCGAGGTGTATTTACGCGGTCATGGCGAGGCTTGGGTGTTTGCCCGCAGCGTCGCTTCACGCGCGGCCTTGCAGGGCGACGGCCTGCACATGGACGAACTGGGCAGCCGATCGCTGGGCGAATTGCTGTTTTGCGATCAGGCGTTCCAGCGCCGCGCCATCGAAGTTTGCCACTACCCTGAACAATGGTTGCCGCCCGCCGACCGAGCACCCGAGCTGTGGGGCCGGCGTTCGCGTTTCGACCGTGGCGCGCTGAGCGTCCTGGTCGCGGAAATTTTCCTGCCGAGCCTGTGGCGCGCCGCCCGCGCCCATCCGGAGAACTGCTGATGTATCAGAGCCTGCTCAAGTCGCTGAACCGCTTGAACCCGCGCGCCTGGGATTTCATTCAGTTGACGCGCATGGACAAGCCGATCGGCATTTATCTGCTGCTGTGGCCAACGCTGTGGGCGCTGTGGATTGCCGGCAAAGGCTCGCCGTCGCTGGCCAACGTCGCCATCTTCGTCCTCGGCGTGGTGCTGACCCGTGCCGGCGGCTGCGTGATCAACGACTGGGCTGATCGCAAGGTCGACGGCCACGTCAAACGCACCGCGCAACGGCCGTTGGCCAGCGGCAAGATCAGCTCGAAGGAAGCACTGGTGTTCTTCGCGGTGCTCATGGGCATCAGTTTTCTGCTGGTGTTGTGCACCAATGCACCGACCATCTGGTTGTCGCTGGGCGGGCTGGCGCTGGCGTTCACCTACCCGTTCATGAAGCGCTACACCTATTACCCGCAGGTGGTGCTCGGCGCGGCGTTTTCCTGGGGCATGCCGATGGCGTTCACCGCCGAGACCGGCGAGCTGCCGGCGGCGGCGTGGCTGCTGTGGATCGCCAACCTGCTGTGGACGGTGGGTTACGACACCTATTACGCGATGACCGATCGTGATGACGATTTGAAGATTGGCGTGAAGTCCACGGCGATTCTGTTCGGCGAGGCGGACCGGGTGATCATCCTGACCTTGCAGGCGCTGTCGCTCGGCTGCCTGATGCTGGCGGGGGCGAAGTTCGAGCTGGGCATGTGGTTCCACCTCGGCTTGCTGGTGGCGGCGGGCTGTTATGCGTGGGAGTTCTGGTACACGCGAGATCGCGACCGGATGCGTTGCTTCAAGGCGTTTTTGCACAACCACTGGGCGGGGTTGGCGATTTTTGTCGGGATTGTGCTGGATTACGCCCTGCGCTAAACGCATATCCTTGTAGCAGTGAGCCTGCTCGCGATAGCGGTGTATCAGTCGGCATTTTCGTTAGCTGACACACCGCTATCGCGAGCAGGCTCACTCCTACATGGGTGTGCGTTTATTTGGCTTTGGCGACTTTCCAGGCGCCGTCCATTTTGCCCTCGCCGGTCATGTCGCCGGCCTTCTTGTCCATGACGAAGGTGTACAGCGGCATGCCCTGGTAGGCCCACTGCTTGCTGCCATCGTCGCGCGTAATCACCGTCCAGTCGCCCATCGATTTATCGCCGACCTCAGCCATCAACGGCGGCCAGTTCGCCGCGCATTTGTCGTTGCAGGCAGACTTGCCAGCGGAATCCTTGGCGAATGTGTACAGGGTCATGCCCTTGTGGTCGGTGAACATGCCGTCCTTTTCCATCGCCGGATCGGCCGCCATGGCCAGTCCAGGCAGAGCCAGCGCAGCCGCCAGCAACAGTGCTTTCAAGCAAACAGTCATCTGAGTCATGGAAACCTTCCGGGGTGGTTGTCAGGTTCGGACTTAGAGCTTAGCCCAGGATCCCGATAATCGCCGTCCGACTAAAATACTGTCACACGACTGCAATAATTCCGTTATCTAATGCGGCGCAAGACAGTTAAATGACAAGAGGATTAAGGCATGGTTGGCAGGAGCATTCTGATCGTCGACGACGAAGCGCCCATTCGCGAAATGATCGCCGTTGCATTGGAGATGGCCGGCTATGACTGCCTCGAGGCAGAGAACTCGCAGCAGGCCCACGCCATCATCGTTGATCGCAAGCCGGACCTGATCCTGCTCGACTGGATGCTGCCCGGCACCTCCGGCATCGAGCTGGCCCGACGCCTCAAGCGTGACGAGCTGACCGGCGACATCCCGATCATCATGCTCACCGCCAAGGGCGAAGAGGACAACAAGATTCAGGGCCTGGAAGTCGGCGCCGACGATTACATCACCAAACCGTTCTCCCCGCGCGAGCTGGTCGCCCGCCTCAAAGCCGTGCTGCGCCGCGCCGGCCCGACCGATGGTGAAGCGCCGATCGAAGTCGGCGGCCTGTTGCTCGACCCGATCAGCCACCGCGTGACCATCGACGGCAAACCCGCCGAGATGGGCCCGACCGAATACCGTCTGCTGCAATTCTTCATGACCCACCAGGAACGCGCCTACACCCGTGGCCAATTGCTCGATCAGGTCTGGGGCGGCAACGTCTATGTTGAAGAACGCACCGTCGACGTGCACATCCGCCGCCTGCGCAAGGCCCTCGGCGATGCCTACGAAAATCTGGTACAAACCGTGCGCGGCACCGGCTACCGCTTCTCCACCAAAGCATAAAAAGCAGCTGCAAGTTTTCAGCTACAAGCGGCAAGAAACAGCGAGCCGCTCTGACTTGCAGCTTGTAGCTTGAAACTTGACGCTGCGGCTAAGGACGCCCCGTGAATCAAAACTGGCATGGCACTCTGATTCGCCACATGCTGTTGCTGGTCACCGCCTGCCTGGTGGTCGGCCTGATCAGCGGCTATTACGGCTGGAGCCTCGCCGCAGGTCTGGGTCTTTACCTGGCCTGGACGCTCAAGCAATTGCTGCGTCTGCACGAGTGGCTGCGCCAGCACCAACCCGACGAAGCACCGCCCGATGGTTACGGCCTGTGGGGCGAGGTGTTCGACAGCATCTATCACCTGCAACGCCGCGACCAGCGCGTACGCGGGCGTCTGCAAGCGGTGATCGACCGGGTGCAGGAGTCCACCGCCGCGCTGAAAGACGCGGTCATCATGCTCGACAGCGACGGCAACCTGGAATGGTGGAACCGCGCCGCGGAAACCCTGCTCGGCCTCAAGACCCCTCAGGACAGCGGCCAACCGGTGACCAACCTGGTGCGCCATCCGCGCTTCAAGGAATACTTCGAGCAGGACAACTTCGCCGAACCGCTGGAAATCCCCTCGCCGACCAATGATCGCGTGCGCATCCAGCTGTACCTGACCCGCTACGGCAACAATGAACACTTGATGCTGGTGCGCGATGTCACGCGGATACATCAGCTGGAACAGATGCGCAAGGACTTCATCGCCAACGTTTCTCACGAATTGCGCACACCGCTGACGGTGATCTGCGGCTATCTGGAAACCCTGCTCGACAATGTCGAAGAAGTGAATCCGCGCTGGAGCCGCGCCTTGCAACAGATGCAGCAACAGGGCGGGCGCATGCAGACGCTGCTCAATGACTTGCTGCTGCTGGCGAAACTGGAGGCCACCGATTACCCGTCGGACAACCAGCCCGTGCAGATCGACACGCTATTGCAGTCGATCACCAGCGACGCGCAGCAATTGTCCGGCGCGAAGAACCAGCACATCACGCTGCAAGCCAATGCCGGCGTGATGCTCAAGGGCAGCGAAGCGGAGTTGCGCAGCGCGTTTTCCAACCTGGTGTTCAACGCGGTCAAGTACACCCCGGCCGAGGGCAACATCCGCATTCGCTGGTGGGGCGACGAGCAGGGCGCGCACCTGAGCGTGCAGGATTCCGGGATCGGCATCGACAGCAAGCACCTGCCGCGCCTGACCGAACGCTTCTACCGCGTCGACTCGAGCCGCAACTCCAACACCGGCGGCACCGGCCTGGGCCTGGCCATCGTCAAACATGTGTTGCTGCGCCATCGCGCACGCATGGAGATCAGCAGCGTGCCCGGTCACGGCAGCACGTTCACCTGCCATTTCGCCCCGGCTCAGGTGGCCAGCACAAGGGCTATCAGCGCCGCCGAGTGATGCCGCCCGGCACACGCCACTAGGCAATTGCCCAGTCAGCCGCTACATTGGCTGACTTGTGCCTGCCTTTCAGGCGCTGTTTTCCCCTACTTTCGAATCACACGGAACCCGCAAAACTCCATCATGGACCCTTCCCCTGGCTTGTCCCTCGCTACGCTTTTCGCCGATTTCGGCATGATCCTTTTTGCTCTGATCCTGGTGTTGCTCAACGGCTTTTTCGTTGCGGCAGAATTTGCCATGGTCAAACTGCGCTCGACCCGGGTCGAGGCCATCGCTGAACAGCACGGCTGGCGCGGGCACATCCTGCGCACCGTGCACAGTCAGCTCGATGCCTACCTGTCGGCGTGCCAGCTCGGCATCACCCTCGCCTCCCTTGGCCTGGGCTGGGTCGGCGAACCGGCGTTTGCGCACATCCTCGAGCCGCTGTTGAGCGCGATCGGCGTCGACTCGCCCGAGATCATCAAAGGCGTGTCGTTCTTCACCGCGTTTTTCATCATTTCGTATCTGCACATCGTGGTGGGTGAACTGGCGCCGAAGTCGTGGGCGATCCGCAAGCCCGAGCTGCTGTCGCTGTGGACGGCGGTGCCGCTGTACCTGTTCTACTGGGCGATGTACCCGGCGATCTATCTGCTCAACGCCAGCGCCAACGCCATTTTGCGCATCGCCGGCCAAGGCGAGCCCGGTCCGCACCATGAACACCATTACAGCCGCGAAGAACTGAAACTGATTTTGCACTCCAGCCGTGGCCAGGATCCGAGCGATCAGGGCATGCGCGTATTGGCCTCGGCGGTGGAAATGGGCGAGCTGGAAGTGGTCGACTGGGCCAACTCCCGGGAAGACCTGATCACCCTGGAATTCAACGCGCCGCTGAAGGAAATCCTGGCGATGTTCCGTCGCCACAAGTTCAGCCGTTATCCGGTGTACGACAGCGAGCGCCAGGAGTTCGTCGGCCTGCTGCACATCAAGGATCTGCTGCTGGAACTGGCCGCCCTGGATCACATCCCCGAGTCGTTCAACCTGGCCGAACTGACCCGCCCGCTGGAGCGCGTGTCGCGGCACATGCCGCTGTCGCAACTGCTGGAGCAGTTCCGCAAGGGCGGCTCGCACTTCGCCGTGGTCGAGGAGGCTGACGGCAACATCATCGGCTACCTGACCATGGAAGACGTGCTGGAAGTGCTGGTCGGCGACATTCAGGACGAACACCGCAAGGCCGAACGCGGCATCCTGGCCTATCAGCCGGGCAAGCTGCTGGTGCGCGGTGATACGCCGCTGTTCAAGGTTGAGCGCCTGCTGGGCATCGATCTCGATCACATCGAAGCCGAGACCCTCGCCGGGCTGGTCTACGAAACCCTGAAAAGGGTGCCGGAAGAGGAAGAAGTGCTGGAAGTCGAAGGCCTGCGCATCATCATCAAAAAGATGAAAGGGCCGAAGATTGTGCTCGCCAAGGTGTTGATGCTGGATTGATCACGATTGCGGGGCAGCTTTTTGTGGCGAGGGAGCTTGCTCCCGCAGGGCTGTGAAGCGGCCCCAAACCCTGCAACCGCGTCGGATCAGATATACGCGGCACACCGGTTTTACGACTGCTGCGCAGCCGAGCGGGAGCAAGCTCCCTCGCCACAATTGATCTCCACTGCCTTTATTGTTTGCCCAACGCAAAGTTGGGCAACGCCCCCAGCGGCTGGTTGAACTGATACGGAATCGACACCAGCCCTTCCCCGGTATTGCGCTGCACCACAAAGTGCAGGTGCGGGCCGCTGCTGTTGCCGGTGTTGCCCGACAGCGCCAGCGGGCTGCCAACCTTCACGCGCTGACCTTCGCGCACGCTCACCGAACCCTGCTTGAGATGCAGGTACACGCCCATGGTGCCGTCATCGTGCAGGACCCGGACGAAATTGCCCGACGCATCGGTGCCGCGCCCGCTCTGTGAATTCTCGGTCTTTACCACCACCCCGGCCCGCGCGGCGATGATCGGCGTGCCCACCGGCATGGCGATGTCCATGGCATAGCGATTCTTCGGCCCGTAGTGGCTGTACTGGCCGTTGGCGCCCTGGCTCAGGCGAAACGGTCCACCACGCCAGGGCAACGGATAGCGATAGCTCTGCGCGGTGCCTGCGGGGTCACCCAGCGAATATTGGAACTGCGGCGAATACACCAGCGGCTTGTCACCGCTAATCGCCGTCAGCAGCGCCAGACGGGTATTGCTGCGCGCCGGTAGCACCCGGCGGATCGTTTTGGCCGGCGCGCCACGCACGTTGCTCATGCCGATAAAGGCCAGGGCAACCTCGACGGGTGCATACAGATCGTTGCGCGCAAACACCACGTCGACGCCTTTTTGCTTCTTGATGTCCAGGTACACCTGTCGCTCCAGGCGTTCGACCATGCGGTCCTGGAACACGAACACTTTCGCGCCTTTGCTCGGCTGGTCACTGTACGAGACCACGCCGTTGGCATCGGTGGATTTGTAGATGGTCATGGCCATCGCCAAGTGGGAGGCCAGGCAAAGACCACAGAAAAACAGCAGGCGCGCGAGCATGGGCAAAAGTCTGTCGAAGGGAGGCCTGGGAATCAGCCTAGCAGCTGAGACAGACCAGGCTAGTCGACAGATGTTTCAAATTGGCCAGCGCAGGAGATGCGCGGTGTTCTTTGACGACCCCTTCGCGAGCAGGCTCGCTCCCACATGTGAAATGCATTCCAGGGTGGGAGCGAGCC
>NZ_JABWQR010000018.1:0-126892 GCF_014270125.1 Pseudomonas sp. SWRI99
CCCCGAGCCACAGCGAGGGGCCGCACGTCAGGGCAAAAGGCCTTTGGTTACTTTGGGCCCCCAAAGTCACCCGCCGTCAGGGCGGAACCCTAAGCAGCCGTTACCGCAGCAACGGATATCCCCCCCAAACCACCCAAAACCTGGTCGGCCCAAAGGCCGCCAAGTCCCAAAAAAAAAGCCCCACAATCAACAACCGGTGTGGGGCAAAAAAATTGGTTGGTTGCGGCCAACCAAAGGAGCTCTGTCAAAAACCCATCCAGGCGCTCAGATCAAATGCAATCCTGAGCCGCCCGCTCAAAACTCGACGGCAACAAATTCGACGCCAGCAAATGCCGCTCATAAATAAACACCTTGCCGCCCTTCCCGTCTTTATATGCCTCGAGCACGTTATCCGCCGCGACCTTGCTCGGCACCACAATCCGATAACTACGCTGACTCTGCGAAACCGTTGGATTCAACGCACTGCCCTGCAACTTCGGCACGACACAATCGGCGTACTGCGCCGGTGTCTTGCTGGTCTGCAACGTCAGGGTCGGATCGTTCGGCGCAGAGGCGCAACCAGCGAGCAGCAACGCAGCAAAAGCCATCACAGGCACAAATAAAGGACGCATCGGGGTAATCCTGAGAAATAAAGGTTCGGTTCAACCGGCAACGGTCCAGCCTCACGGAGCCGCCGTTGCCATTTACGTTTTAGTGATCAGCTCGACGCCACCAGCGCTTTGAGCGACACATCGAATTGCTTCAAGGCGTCAAGTTGCAAGTCACGTTGCTGATTGATTCGCGCAGCGATCTGCGGCGCCGCCTGGTCATGCACCCAGACCGAGGGCAGTTGTTGCTCGATCGCCCCTTCAGCCTTGCCGATGTATTGCAGGTCAGCGTCGTAGAACCGCGCGGAAAACCGCGCCTCGACCAGACTGTTGCGCTGCGTCAGCAGACGGTTGAACGTATCAAGCTTGACCACGATGTCCGGATGCGCCTGCACCAATGCATCGAGATTGTCGTAGACGGTCACCGAGACAAACTGCTGCTGCAACGAACTGAGCAACCAATCCATGGCCAGTTCCGGGTCGGAGCTGCCGACAAAGGCCTCACGAATCTGCGAATCCAGTGCGTCTTTCGCGCCGTTCAGCGCCATGTCGTGGTAACGCTCCAGGTATTGCAGATTCTGCAGAGTGTTCTCGCTCAACAGCACACCCACGGTCTGCGTGTGCCGCAACGTCGACGCACTGGCGGCGATGGGCTGCAAGCGGCACGACTTGGCGGCGTCTGCGTAAGCCGGTGCAGTGGCAACCACCCCGCCCATCAGCAGGGCGATCAAAGCCAGTCGTGTCAGCGTCTTCATCGCGCATTTCCTTGAGCTGCGTATTCGATGGAGGCGATTTTCCGCCTGTTGCCGGCAAAGCAGAACTTGCGTTTCTTGATGGTCACTATTACTTCTAGCAATAGTTGCCTGCCGAACAGACTGAGGCACACTCACAACAAGCAGAAAAATCAACCGAGGATCTCGCCTTGAGAACGTTCGACCTGATCCGTGACGCCGTACTGCCTGACTTCCGCGACCGCGTGGCGGAGTACCTGGTCCAGTACGAAACCGTCCTGCTGGACAAAAACACCCGCGATCCGCAGCTCGTCAAAGACACCGCCCATCAATTGCGCGGCTACCTGCGCGGGCTGAACACCACCCGCGTGCTGGGCATGGCGTACTGGGAAGAGCTGGATCGCCGCGTCGTCGATACCTGGCTGACGCCCGCCTGACCGCACTCTTCTACTTCAGGATGACCACGCTCATGTCCAGCCTCGACATTCCCCTGCAAGACCTCGCCGCCCCCGAAGGCGTTTGCTACGGCTGCGGCGGCCGCAATCCGCACGGCCTGCACGTCAAAAGCCGCTGGGACGACGACGGCGTCCACGTCATAGCCGAACACCTGCCCGACGCCCGTTACTGCGGCTGGCCAGATCTGGTCTACGGCGGGTTGATCGCCATGCTCGTCGACTGTCATTCGAACTGGACAGCCATGGCCTGGCACTACCGCGCCGAACACCGCGAAGCCGGCAGCCTGCCGCGCATCGACTGCGTCACCGGCAACCTTGGGATCAAGTTTATCAAGCCGACGCCGATGGGCGTGCCGCTGATTCTGCGCGCGCGTGTCGAAGGCGATGTCGGGCGCAAGACGCGGGTGATTTGCGAAGTGTATGCGGGGGAAGTGCTGACGGCGGTGGGCGATTCGGTGTTTGTGCGGGTGGATACGGGGCAATTGGCAGATGCGGCGCACGGCCGCTAGCCGGGCTACGGCGCTACCCCTGTGGCGAGGGAGCTTGCTCCCGCCAGGCTGCGAAGCAGCCCTCTCTTCGTCATCACGAAAACAGGCCTGCTGCGCACGTCAGCGGGGAGCACGCTCCCTCGCCACAGTTGACGGTCAGACCGTCACATTCGCCCGCGCCGCATGCAGCTTCTTATAGCTCTCAATCAAGCGCAGATGCCGGTCCAGCCCTTCCAGCTTCATGCTCGTCGGGGTCAAGCCGTAAAACCGCACGCTGCCGTTGACCGAACCAATCGCCGCATCCATACGCTCGTCCCCGAACATCCGGCGGAAGTTGGCTTCGTAATCTTCCAGTTGCAGATCCTCGTCCAGTTCCATCTCCAGCACGACGTTGACGGCTTGATAGAACAAGCCGCGCTCAACCGTGTTGTCGTTGTACTGCAGGAACGCCTCAACCAAGTCCTTGGCTTCGTCAAACTTCTGCAAGGCGAGGTAGATCAGCAAACGCAGTTCCAGAATCGTCAACTTGCCCCACGGCGTGTTGTCGTCGAACTCGATGCCGATCAGCGTGGTGATGTCGGTGTAATCGTCCTGCTCGCTGCGTTCCAGACCCTGGACGAGGTTGCGCAGGCCGACTTTGCTGAGGTTGTGCAGATTAAGGATGTCGGCGCGAAATTGCAGGGCTTTGTTGGTGTTGTCCCAGATCAGGTCTTCGACCGGGTAGATCTCCGAGTAATCCGGCACGAGAATGCGGCATGCCTTGGCGCCGATGTGCTCGTAGACCGCCATATAGACCTCTTTGCCCAGGTCTTCGAGGATGCCGAACAGGGTCGCGGCTTCTTCGGCATTGGAGTTTTCGCCCTCGCCTGAGAAGTCCCACTCGACGAATTCGAAGTCCGCTTTGGCGCTGAAGAAGCGCCATGACACCACACCACTGGAGTCGATGAAGTGCTCGACGAAGTTGTTCGGCTCGGTGACGGCCTGACCGGAGAAAGTCGGTTGTGGCAAGTCGTTCAACCCTTCGAAACTGCGGCCCTGCAACAGTTCGGTCAGGCTGCGTTCCAGGGCGACTTCCAGGCTCGGGTGGGCGCCGAACGAGGCGAAGACGCCGCCGGTGCGCGGGTTCATCAGGGTCACGCACATCACCGGGAATTCACCGCCCAGCGAGGCGTCCTTGACCAGTACCGGGAAGCCCTGCTCTTCCAGGCCTTTGATGCCGGCGAGGATGCTCGGGTATTTCTCCAGCACTTCCAGCGGTACGTCCGGCAGCGCCATTTCGCCTTCGAGGATTTCGCGCTTGACCGCACGTTCGAAGATTTCCGACAAACACTGTACCTGCGCTTCGGCCAACGTGTTGCCGGCGCTCATGCCGTTGCTCAGGTAGAGGTTTTCGATCAGATTCGACGGGAAGTACACCACTTCACCGTCCGACTGGCGCACGAACGGCAGCGAGCAGATGCCGCGCTGGGTGTTGCCGGAGTTGGTGTCGAACAGGTGCGAGCCACGCAGTTCGCCGTCGCGGTTGTAAATGCCGAGCGTGTAGTCGTCGAGGATTTCGCTTGGCAATTCGTCCTTCGGCCCCGGTTTGAACCATTTTTCGTCCGGGTAATGGACGAACTCGGCGTTGGCGATTTCCTCGCCCCAGAACTGGTCGTTATAAAAGAAGTTGCAGTTCAGGCGCTCGATGAACTCGCCCAGTGCCGAGGCCAGCGCGCCTTCCTTGGTGGCGCCCTTGCCGTTGGTGAAGCACATCGGCGAATGCGCATCGCGAATATGCAACGACCAGACGTTAGGCACGATGTTGCGCCACGAGGCGATTTCGATCTTCATCCCGAGGTCGGCAAGAATCCCCGACATGTTGGCAATGGTCTGCTCCAGCGGCAGGTCCTTGCCGGCGATGAAGGTGCCCCCCTGCGAACCGGAGTGCGGCATCAGCAGCGCCTGGGCGTCGGCGTCGAGGTTGTCGACTTCTTCGATGATGAATTCGGGGCCGGTCTGCACCACCTTCTTCACGGTGCAACGGTCGATCGAACGCAGGATGCCCTGGCGATCCTTGTCGGAGATATCGGCGGGCAATTCGACCTGGATCTTGAAGATCTGGTTGTAGCGGTTTTCCGGGTCGACGATGTTGTTTTGCGACAGACGAATGTTCTCTGTCGGGATGTTGCGGGTGTCGCAGTACAACTTGACGAAGTAAGCCGCGCACAAGGCCGACGACGCGAGGAAGTAGTCGAACGGCCCCGGCGCCGAGCCATCGCCCTTGTAACGGATGGGCTGATCGGCGATCACCGTGAAGTCGTCGAACTTGGCTTCAAGTCGAAGGTTGTCGAGAAAGTTGACCTTGATTTCCATGCGGGATTACCAGAATACGGCTAAACGAATGGCGGCCATTATCCGGTTTTTGCGCGGGAAGTCTCGCCCTTTCGGGAATGACCGCCGGCCGGTGCCGCTGGGATTTTCGGCAAATTCGCTACACTTCGATCAATTGCAGACCACGCGATCCCGACATCAATCTGAACATTGTACCCGCGCCATTGTTCTAGATTCAGTAGACACCGGATCAAGGACGAGTACATGGCCGATTCCGTTTCCGCGCCACCCCAGCCCAGCCCCCAACGCGCAGTCACCCGACGCCTGGCCATTGCGGTCGGCGCACTGTTCGTCGCCGGGGTCATCGCCGCCATCAGCGCCCTGCTGAGCATCGCCAGTCAACTGGACAGCCAGGATGTCGAGCAAAACCGCTTTTACTCGGCGCGTGCCCTGGAAAATCGCATTACCACCTCAAAGAACTACATCACCAGTTACGCCTACTGGACCACCGCTTATGAGGCGCTCAGCGGGCCAGTCGACATCAACTGGGCCTACACCGAGCAGAACATGGGCAAGACCTTGTTCACCAACGACGGTTACGACGGCGTGTTTGTGCTGGACCGCAATGCCACCAAATACGCGGTAATACGTGGACAAATGGTGCAAACCGATGTCTCTGCGGTGCTCCAGGTGCCCGCCGCCGCGCTGTTGGACCAAGTGCTGAGCCAGCCCGACCTGACCAAACCTTTCGCCACTTATTCACTGTTCGAAGGCTGGCCGGCGCTGATCACTGCCGCCGCGATCATTCCCAATGACGAACGCCCGCTGGATGAGCTGAAAAACACTTCGGTGCTGGTGTTCGTCGACAAGCTGACGCCGACCAAACTGCGCAAGATCGGTAGCGGTTATGGCCTGACGAATCTGACCCTGGCCCCGGACGACACCATTGACGCCGCGCAGCCACGGGTGCCGCTCGACAGCACCGGCTACAGCCTGATCGCCGATCTGCAGCGGCCCGGCCAGCAACTGTTGTGGTCACTGGTTCCGCCACTCGGCGCAACGATGGTCGTACTGATGCTGCTGACCGCGTACTTTTTCCGTCACGCGTTGCGCTCCTCGCAATACGTCGATAACAGCATCCACGCGATGCAAGCGTCGAATCTGGCGCTTGAGGCGGCCAACCATGCGCTCGAGGCCAGTGAGGAGCGTTTCCGGGCTGTCGCCGAGGCGGCTTCGGACTGGATCTGGGAAGTCGATGGCGACTTGTCGCTGACTTATCTGTCGGCGCGTTTCAGCGAGGTCACCGGTTACCCGCAAGCCCTGTGGCTGGGCAAAGCGATCGGTGCGTTGCTGTCCTGCGACACCACGCCCCTTGAGCTGTGGCTGAAGAAACTCACCGAAGAAGCCAATAGCAGCGATCTGCGCTGCACCTATCGCGACCAGTCCGGGCAGCCCCGGCACTGCCGGCTTTCTGCCAGGCCGATCTTCGACAAGCATCGCGTCATCGGCTATCGCGGCACCGCCAGCGACATCACCGATGAAGTCGCCGCCCACGCGCAGATTCAGCACCTGTCCATGCACGATGCCCTGACCGGCCTGCCCAATCGCAATAAGCTGGCGCGCTACCTGGACGACGCATTGCAACTCAAGGAACACGCGCCGGCGCTGTCGCTGCTGATGATCGATCTCGATAATTTCAAACCGATCAACGATTCCCTCGGGCACCCGGCCGGCGACGCCGTACTGCAAGAAGTCGCCGCGCGCCTGCGCGAATGCACCCGTGAACATGACATCGTCGCCCGTCTCGGTGGCGATGAATTCGTCGTGGTGCTCAACGGCATGGACAGCCACCACGAGATCGACAAATTCTGCACCCGCCTGATCGACAGCCTGCATCAGCCCATCCTCTACGAACAGCATCCGCTGCACATCGGCGCCAGTGTCGGCATCGCCCTCAGCCGCCGTCACGGCTTTGTCGCCAGCGACCTGATCCGCTACGCCGACATCGCGTTGTATCAGGCCAAGTCCGACGGCAAGAACACCTGGTGCTATTTCGAAGCGCACATGAGCGACCAGATCCAGACCCGGCGGCAGATGGAGGATGATCTGCGCCGTGCGCTCAAACACAACGAGTTCGTCCTGCACTATCAGCCGCGCTACAAGGTCGATGGCAAACAGATCGTTTCGGTCGAGGCTCTGGTGCGCTGGCAACACCCGACCCAGGGTTTGCTCGGGCCGGACGTGTTTATTCCGCTGGCCGAGCAGACCGACCTGATCGTCCCGCTCGGCCGCTGGGTGCTGCGCGAGGCCTGCGAAACCGCGCTGGAGTGGCCGCAGGATGTCCTGCTCTCGGTCAATCTGTCCCCCGCGCAATTTGCCTTGAGTGACGTGGTCGAGGATGTTCGTGATGTGCTGGTGCAAACGCGTTTCCCGGCCAGTCGACTGGAACTGGAAATCACCGAAAACGTCATGCTCAACGACACCGACGGTGCGCTGACCACCATGAACTCGCTGAAAGAACTCGGCGTGCGCCTGAACATGGACGACTTCGGCACCGGTTATTCGTCCCTGGGCTATTTGCGCGCCTATCCGTTCGACGGGATCAAGATCGACAAACGTTTCATCGCCTCGATCAGCAGCGGCACCAATGACCGTGCCGTGGTGCAAGCGATCATCGGTCTGGGCAAGGCCATGGGCCTGACGGTTACCGCTGAAGGGGTCGAGACCGAAGAGCAACTGGCGATTCTCGGCAAGGATCAATGCAACGAGGTGCAGGGTTATTTCATGAGCCGGCCGATCGACAAGGCAGCCTTCGCCGACTTGTTGCGGGCTTCGCGCTTGTCAGCGGCGGGCAAAAAGGGTCGGGTGACATGACTTTCAGGTGTGTTTGCCCACACGTACCTTGCCGCTGAAGACACGGAAACCGAAGGTGTTGTAAGCCAGCGTGATCGGTACCAACACCGCGAAACCGACCAGCATGAAGACCTGACTGTTCGGGCTGGCGGCTGCTTCGCTCAAGGTCAAGTCCGGCGGGATGATGTAGGGATACACGGCGACCAGCATCACGGCAAACGCCAGCACGAATACGCCCAGTGCGGCGAACAGCGGCGCACAGTCGAAGCGACTGCGAAAACCTCTAGCGAACACCGCCGCTAAAACGCCAAGCAACAATCCCGCCGGCAACCCTAGCCGAACATCCATAAGCCGCCGGGCGTATTGCGGCTGCAACGTCGCCGTCCAGGCGATCAGCACCAGCAGCAACACCACGATAACCAGCGCCAACCCACGCGCCTGGCGGGCGGCACGCCCCTGCAACTCATCCAGGGTGCGCCAATACAGCCAGCACGTGCCCAGCCAAACGTAGCCGAGCACCAGCAGCAGACCGCAGAACAACGGGAACGGGCTCAGCCAGTCGCGACCCTCGCCGTGGTACTGACCGCCCTGATGCACAACCCCCTGAACCAGCGTGCCGAGTACCATGCCTTGCACAAATCCGCTGACCAGCGAAGCAAGCGCCAACACGCTATCGACGGCGCGCTTGCGCTGCTCGTTCGCGGCGTAATCGCGAAACTCCAAGGCCATGGCGCGCGCGATCAATGCCAGAAACATCGCAATGAACGGCACATACAGCGCCGGCAGCAGGATGGCGTACGCCAGCGGAAACATCGCAAGCAGTCCACCGCCGCCGAGCACCAGCCAGGTTTCGTTGGCGTCCCAAACGGGCAAAATGGTCACCGCCATGGCCCGGCGCTGCTGGCTGCAGTTCGTCAGGCCCATGAGCATGCCCACACCCAGATCGGTGCCGTCGAGCAACACGTAATTAAGCACCGAAAAGGCCAGCGCAGCGGCGCACAGCAGGGTCAGCCAATCGGTGTCCATGCCGGCCATTGCTCAGTGTCCGGTCTCGTCGGCCAGCGTCGGCTGCGGCCCCGCTTGATCCCGCTGCGGCGGCTCCCGCAAGAGGCGCAGCAACACCCACAGACCGATCCCGAAAATCAGCAGATAAAACAGCAAAATCAGCCAGGTCGATCCGACGACTTGAGCCTTGGAAACCGACGACAGACTGTCCGCCGTGCGCATCAATCCATACACGGTAAACGGCTGGCGCCCCACCTCAGTGACAACCCAGCCGCTGAGCATCGCCAGAAAACCCGCCGGGGCCAGCAGCACGCAGCCGCCCAGCCACCAGCGCGCGCTGTACAGGCGTTGGCGCCGTCGCAGGATCAGGCTGAGCACGCCCTGCCCCAGCATCAGCAGCCCCAGCCCGACCATCAGCCGGAACGCGAAGAACACCGGCGCCACCGGGGGAATGTTCTGCGCGGGGAATTCGTCGAGTGCGGCGATAGTGCTGGTCAAGTCGTGATGCAGGTACAACGAGCCGAGCCGTGGAATCGCGACTTCCCAACGATTGCCGCGCGCCTCGCTGTCCGGCCAGGCAAACAGGCGCAACGGTTCCCCCGAGCCCTCGGCAGGACGCGTCCACGAACCTTCGATGGCGGCGACTTTCGCCGGCTGGCTTTGCAGGGTGTGCCGACCGTGCAAATCGCCGACCAGTATCTGCAGCGGCACCAACACGACAACCACCCACAGCGCCATGGAAAATTGCAGGCGCGCCCGTAGGTTGTCAGAGGCCTTGCGCAACTGCCAGGCACTGATGCCAGCAACCAGACTGGCAGTGCCAAGCAACACTGCCAACGTCATATGCGTCAGGCGATAGGGAAACGATGGATTGAAGATAATCGCCCACCAATCCTCGGCGATAAAACGCCCGTCGGCGCCCACCGAATAGCCGACGGGCGTGTGCATCCACGAGTTCGCCGAGAGTATCCAGAACGCGCTGATCAGCGACCCCACCGCCACCGCGCAGGTGGCGAAGAAATGCAAACGCGGGCCGACCTTTTTCTGCCCGAACAGCATGATGCCGAGAAACCCCGCTTCGATGAAAAACGCCGCCAGTACCTCGTAGAACATCAACGGGCCGAGAATATCGCCAGCCTGCACCGCCAGCCGCGACCAGTTCAGGCCGAACTGGTATTCCAGAATCAACCCGGAGGCCGTCCCCACCGCCACATTAAGCGCGAACACTTTCAGCCAGTAGCGGTAAACATCCAGATAGACCTGTCTCCCGCTCTTCAACCACAACGCTTCCAGCACCATAAGGAAATTCGCCAAGCCGATGCTGAACGCCGCCAGCACGATATGAAAGCTGATCGTGATCGCGAACTGCGCGCGGGCCGCCATCAGGGCGGAATCGACGGGCTCCATGCAGGCATTCAGCCGCTGAAGAACACCGCAAGCTTGTTGCCTTCGGGGTCGCGCAGATAGGCCACGTAGAAATCCGGCGTGTACGCCTCGCGGGTGCCGGGTGGGCCTTCGTCGGTGCCGCCATGGCCCAGTCCGGCTTTGTGCACCTGATCGACCTGCTGCCGGGACTCGGCGCGAAACGCCGGCATCATGCCGTTGCCCGCGGTTGCCGGCTGGCCATTGAACGGTTTGGCGATGTGAACGCTACCGGGGCCATTGGACTTGTCTGCGGTACCGGGCAGATAGAAACAATCGTGTTCTTCGCGGTCGTGTTGATAACCCAGCGGGGTCAGGATTGCGTGATAGAAAGCCGCCGAACGCTCCACGTCGTTGGCACCGATAAACAGATAACTGAGCATGGGCTATTCCTCCGAAGGCAGTGTTCAGCGGTGGGGCTGCTGTTCGTTCAGGGTGAACAGATTGCCGGCTTCGCGCACCAATTGACGCCACTCGGCACTGGTGATCAGGCCCTGCTCTTCCATGTGGTCGGCAGCCTTGAGCAGTTCGTCATATCGATCTTCCGGATCGACGTCGGCCTCGGTTTGCCCTGCCCGTTTGCGCCAGGCCGCCAGTAACGCCTCTTTTAGCTGATCGGACATAGGGGTATCTCCTGAAGGACATACCCGATAGAAAGAATCAGCCGCGAGGAGGTTCAGCGCAGTCGACGGATGGACGGCCTCGTCCGAAAAACCACGGGGGCGAGCCTGCCCTCGGACCGTTTTCGGAGAACTTTCATAAACTCACAAGAGTTTTTAACAATCAGACATTAAGGACTGGATTTGCGATGCAGCGCCTACCCGATCATGCGGCGGCCGGGACACCGCTGTGGAAGCGGAACTCCTCGTCAGGCGACTCGATCAGCGCCTGCTCGGCGGCGCGGACGCGCTCGATCACCTGAGCGACATCCTTCGCCTCACCATATTGATAAGCCAGTTTCAGATAGCCCTGAAAGTGCCGCGCCTCGCTTTTCAGCAGGCCGAAATAGAACTTGCCCAACTCTTCGTCCAGGTGTGGCACCAGCGCTTCGAAGCGCTCGCAACTGCGCGCTTCGATAAACGCGCCGACCACCAGCGTATCCACCAGTTTCACCGGCTCATGGCTGCGCACCACCTTGCGCAGGCTCGAGGCGTAGCGCCCCGCGTGAAGCTGGCGCAGCTCGATCTTGCGGCGTTTCATGATGCGCATGACTTGCTCGTGGTGCACCAGTTCTTCCCGGGCCAGACGCGACATCATGTTGATCAGGTCGCCGTGGGAATGGTACTTGGCAATCAGGCTCAGTGCGGTGCTGGCGGCCTTGAACTCGCAGTTCTTGTGGTCGATCAGCAGGGTTTCCTGATCGGCCAGTGCCACCTGGACCCAGGCGTCGGGCGTGCGGCAGCCGAGGAATTCGTGGATTTCGGGAAGGATCATGGGGCTCACGGTAAAGGTGTTCGAGCGAAGGGCGCCGATTATACCGGCCTGCCCGCAGACCACCAGTGGCGAGCGTTGATATGTATCAAGTCACGATTGATCACGCAGCAACTATAGTTGTGCAACGCCGTGCCTTTTCTTTGCTGGAGACTCCGCTCATGCAAGCCATTCGCAGCATTCTGGTGGTCATCGACCCCGAACATTCGGAAAGCCTGGCGCTCAAACGGGCCAAATTGATCGCGGGCGTGACCCAGGCCCATCTGCATCTGTTGGTGTGCGACAAAAAGCACGACCACGCCGGCCTGCTCAGCGTGCTCAAGGCCGCGTTGCTTGCCGAGGGTTACAGCGTGACCACCGAACAGGCGTGGAACGACAGCCTCCACGAAACCATCATCGACGTGCAGCAGGCCGAAGGTTGCGGGCTGGTGATCAAACAGCACTTTCCTGACAGTTCGCTGAAAAAAGCCCTGCTGACCCCTGCCGACTGGAAACTGCTGCGCCATTGCCCTACTCCGGTGCTGCTGGTGAAAACCTCGGGGTCGTGGAAAGACAAGGTGATCCTCGCCGCCGTCGATGTCGGCAATGCCGACGGCGAGCACCGGCATCTGCACACCACCATCATCGATCATGGCTACGACATAGCGAGCCTGGCCAAGGCGCATTTGCACGTCATTACCGCGCATCCCTCGCCGATGCTGTCGGCAGCGGACCCGACGTTTCAGCTCAAGGAAACCATCCAGGCGCGTTATCGCGAGCAATGCCGGGCGTTCCAGGCAGAATTTGATGTCGATGACGAACACCTGCACATCGAGGAAGGCCCGGCCGATGTGTTGATTCCGTTCATGGCGCACAAACTGCAGGCGGCGGTAACGGTGATAGGCACAGTGGCACGCAGCGGCTTGTCAGGCGCATTGATCGGCAACACCGCCGAAGCGGTACTGGATGCGCTGGAAAGCGATGTGCTGGTGCTCAAGCCGCAGGAGGTTGAGGATCATCTGGTGGAGTTGGCGGTAAAACATTAAGTCACTCCCTGGGATGCGACCCCCTATAGGAGTGAGCCTGCTCGCGATCGCGGCGGATCATAGAGTGATGCGTTGACTGACACACCGCCTCGCGAGCAGGCTCACTCCTACAGTTGAAAAGCGTCTTTGAGGAACCCGGGGGCGATATAGCGCTGATAATGCGCTTCCGACAGCAGGAAAAATTCCCGATCAATGGCATCGCGCAACTCCGGCAGGTTCCACTCGCGAAACTCCGGCAGCAGCACCATTCCGTACGCTTCCAGATTAATGATCACCCGTGCGCCCCGGGCAATCAGTTGATACGCCCAGCAATATTCCGACTGATGCGGCACAAAGCGGATCTTGCGCTGTTCCAGTTGCTCGCGCAGGCGCGCCGGGTCGAAGATCTCGACCTTGCTGGCCATCACTTGTGACAGCAATTGCTCCAGACGCAGCCAGACCGCGCGCTTTTCCTCCTCGTTGTAACCGTTCCAATGGATCACTTCGTGGTGGAATCGCTTGCAGCCACGGCACACCAGATCTCCATAAACCGTGGAGCAGAGGCCGACGCAAGGGGTCTTGATGGTCTGATTGGGCATAAGTAGACAAAACACTGAAACGCGGAACAGGCCGGCATGTTAGCCCTTTGTCGGGCATTGATCACCCCTCAAACACCAAGGTCTCAGGCGCGCCGTGGCTTTGCCGCCCCGGCGCGCATTGCCACGAAAGTCCAATAGAGCGCGACTTACCTTTAAATTTTTTTTGCCGTAGAATCAGCCAGCCTTTTAAGGCGCCAATGTCCGTTAGAAGCTGTTTTCAAAGCGTCACGAGCACAGTCGTTCCTTCAGAGCGGTGTTGGCGAAGGGTTTTTCCAGCGGGGAAAAGCCCAACGCCAACCCTCATCAGCTCCCCGTTCTGCAGGCGTAAAACTTTGAAAGCAGCTTCTGTAAGGAATGGTCGGTAATTCTGGCTAAGCGGCCCACAACGCCACGCAGCGCATGAGTACGAGCATTTCGCGACGAGCGTCCCGGACACCCATTTGGGACCACTGATGAGGGTAATAACTGTGCTTGAAGCCTACCGCAAACATATCGAAGAGCGTGCAGCCCTGGGTATCGTTCCCCAGCCGCTTAACGCCGAACAAACAGCAGGCCTGGTCGAGCTGCTGAAAAACCCTCCGGCTGGCGAAGAAGCTTTCCTCGTTGACCTGATCACCAATCGTGTACCACCAGGCGTTGACGAAGCCGCTTACGTCAAGGCCGGTTTCCTGTCTGCCCTGGCCAAGGGCGAAGTCTCCTCCCCTCTGCTGGACAAGAAGCGCGCTGTCGAACTGCTCGGCACCATGCAGGGCGGCTACAACATCGTCACCCTGGTCGAACTGCTGGACGACGCCGAGCTGGCGCCAGTCGCCGCCGAAGAACTCAAGCACACCCTGCTGATGTTCGACGCCTTCCACGACGTCGCGGAAAAGGCGAAGAACGGCAACGTTCACGCCAAGGCCGTGCTGCAATCCTGGGCTGACGGCGAGTGGTTCAAGAAGCGCCCGGTGCTGGCCGACAAGATCAGCCTGCGCGTGTTCAAGGTAACCGGCGAAACCAACACCGACGACCTGTCGCCTGCGCCAGACGCCTGGTCGCGTCCTGACATCCCGCTGCACGCCCTGGCCATGCTGAAAATGGCCCGTGACGGCATCGTTCCGGACGAGCAAGGCAAGACCGGCCCGATGAAGCAGATCGAAGAAATGCGCGGCCAGGGCTTCCCGATCGCCTACGTCGGTGACGTGGTTGGTACCGGTTCCTCGCGTAAATCGGCAACCAACTCGGTGCTGTGGTTCTTCGGCGACGACATTCCTTACGTGCCGAACAAGCGCGCCGGCGGTTTCTGCTTCGGCAGCAAAATTGCACCGATCTTCTACAACACCATGGAAGATGCCGGCGCCCTGCCGATCGAGTTCGACGTATCGAACATGAACATGGGCGACGTGATCGACCTGTACCCGCACGCTGGCAAAGTCTGCAAGCACGGTACCGACGAAGTCATCACCACCTTCGAAATGAAGACCCCTGTGCTGCTGGACGAAGTCCGTGCCGGCGGTCGTATTCCGCTGATCATCGGCCGTGGCCTGACCGAGAAGGCTCGCGCCGAACTGGGTCTGCCAGCGTTCGACCTGTTCAAGAAGCCTGATGCACCGATTGAAAGCACCAAGGGTTACACCCTGGCGCAGAAAATGGTCGGCAAGGCTTGCGGTCTGGCAGAAGGCAAAGGCATCCGCCCTGGCACCTACTGCGAACCGAAGATGACCACAGTGGGTTCTCAGGACACTACAGGTCCAATGACCCGTGACGAACTGAAAGACCTGGCGTGCCTGGGCTTCTCCGCTGATCTGGTGATGCAGTCGTTCTGCCACACCGCGGCCTATCCAAAGCCGATCGACGTGACCACCCACCACACCCTGCCTGACTTCATCATGACCCGCGGCGGCGTTTCCCTGCGTCCGGGCGACGGCATCATCCACTCGTGGCTGAACCGCATGCTGCTGCCAGACACCGTCGGTACCGGTGGTGACTCGCACACCCGTTTCCCGATGGGTATTTCGTTCCCGGCCGGTTCCGGTCTGGTTGCGTTCGCCGCGGCCACCGGCGTCATGCCGCTGGACATGCCGGAATCGATCCTGGTGCGCTTCAAAGGCAAGATGAAACCTGGCATCACCCTGCGTGACCTGGTGCATGCCATTCCGTACTTCGCCATCCAGAACGGTCTGCTGACCGTCGAGAAGAAAGGCAAGAAAAACGCCTTCTCCGGCCGCATCCTGGAAATCGAAGGCCTGGATGGTCTGACCCTGGAGCAGGCGTTCGAACTGTCCGACGCCTCGGCCGAACGTTCGGCTGCCGGTTGCACCATCAAGCTGTCGAAGGAATCGATCACCGAGTACCTGAACTCCAACATCACCCTGCTGCGCTGGATGATCGGCGAAGGCTACGGCGATGCACGTACCCTGGAACGTCGTGCGCAAGCGATGGAAGCCTGGGTTGCCAACCCGGAACTGATGGAAGCCGATGCCGACGCCGAATACGCCGAAGTCATCGAAATCGATCTGGCCGACATCAACGAGCCTGTGCTCTGCGCACCGAACGATCCGGACGACGCCCGTCTGCTGTCCAGCGTTGCTGGCGAGAAGATCGACGAAGTGTTCATCGGTTCGTGCATGACCAACATCGGTCACTTCCGCGCTGCCGGCAAGCTGCTGGATCAGGTCAAGGGTCAGTTGCCAACTCGTCTGTGGCTGTCGCCGCCGACCAAGATGGACGCTCACCAGCTGACCGAAGAAGGCTACTACGGCATCTACGGCAAGGCTGGCGCACGCATGGAAATGCCAGGCTGCTCGCTGTGCATGGGCAACCAGGCACGCGTTGAGCCGAACAGCACCGTGGTCTCCACTTCGACCCGTAACTTCCCGAACCGTCTGGGCGACGGCGCGAACGTCTACCTGGCTTCGGCTGAGCTGGCGTCCGTTGCGTCGATCCTGGGTCGCCTGCCGACCGTCGAGGAGTACATGGAATACGCTGGCAAGATCGACAGCATGGCGGCCGATATCTACCGCTACCTGTCCTTCGACCAGATTGCCGAGTTCCGTGAGGCTGCTGCGAACGCCAACATCCCGGTCGTTCAAGCCTAACGCTGCAACGCAATAAAAAACGCCGCCCATCGTCAGATGAGCGGCGTTTTTTTATGCCTGTAACAATCCAGAACCACCGCAAATCCCCTGTAGGAGTGAGCCTGCTCGCGATAGCGCTTATTCAGACACGTATGTATGACGCACCGCTATCGCGAGCAGGCTCACTCCTACAAGGGATCGTCGCCATGCGAACGTAAAAAAACCGCTGCACACAGGGCGTGCAGCGGCTGTCGTTCACTTGAAGCGACGTTACATCGTCAGCTTGTAAACCAGCGCCGAAATCGCCACCAGGCCCACCGCCGTGACAAACACGTTCGAAGCCTGGCCGCGATAACGGGCCATCGCCGGCACTTTACGGATGGCGTACATCGGCATCAGGAACAGGATCGCGGCAATCACCGGACCACCGATGGTTTCGATCATGCCCAGGATGCTCGGATTCAGCGTCGCCACGATCCAGCAGATCACCAGCATGAACGCCGCGACGATGCGATCCAGCGCCTTGGCACCCGGACGCTTGCCACTCTTGACGATCAGGCCTTTGAGGCCTTCGCTGGCACCGATGTAGTGACCGAGGAATGACTTGGAAATCGCCACGAACGCAATCAACGGCGCGGCGAAGGCGATGGTCGGGTTGCTGAAGTGGTTGGCCAGGTACGACAGGATCGACAGGTTCTGCGCTTTCGCCTCAGCTAGTTGTTCCGGCGACAGGGTCAGCACGCAGCTGAACACAAAGAACAGCACCATCAGCACCATCAACGCATGGGCGCGGGACAGGATCTGCGAGCTGCGCGCCTCGGCGTGCACGCCGTAACGGCGTTTCTGATCCACCGCAAACGCCGAAATGATCGGCGAATGGTTGAACGAGAACACCATCACCGGAATTGCCAGCCACAGGGTGTGCAGCAGCGCCGACGGCGCCGGCACTTGCGATGCCGTGGCGAGGATGCCGCCGTTCCAGTGCGGAATCAGGTACACCGCGAGAAACAGCAGCGCGACGATGAATGGGTAAACCATCAGGCTCATGGCTTTGACGATGGCCTGCTCACCGCAACGCACCACGGCCAGCAGCCCGAGAATCAGCACGAACGACAGCAGCACACGCGGCGGCGGCGTGATGTGCAGTTGGTGCTCAAGGAAACTGGCGACCGTGTTGGTCAGGCCGACGCTGTAGATCAGCAGGATCGGAAAGATCGCGAAGAAGTACAGCAGCGTGATCAACGCACCGGCCTTGATGCCGAAATGCTGCTCGACCACTTCGGTGATGTCGGCTCCTTCACGACCGGACAATACAAAACGGGTCAGTCCACGGTGGGCGTAGAACGTCATCGGGAACGCCAGCAGCGCGAGGGTCACCAGCGGCCAGAAGCCACCCAGCCCTGCATTGATCGGCAAAAACAGGGTACCGGCGCCAATGGCCGTCCCAAACAGTCCCAGCATCCAGGTGGTGTCCTGGCGATTCCAGCTCGAAAGTTCAGCGGGGGCTGCTGCGTCAAAGCGCTTTTCGAGGCTATTGGCCTGATCATTCATCCGGTCGGATCTCCGCATTCCGGTCACTTGCCACTCGGTCGGGACGCGTCGAAAAAAACCGACAGACATGCTCCGGCCGAAACAGGGGCGCGATTCTCCGTGATAAATCAAGCGAAGCAAAGACTTAGCTGAGGAATGGTTATGCGGAGCAGATTGATGAACAGTCGTTTTCAGGATATTCACTGTCGTCATCCGACATGATACGTGTCGTTTACTGAAACGAAGCGGACGCCGATGCGCAACATCAAAGGGTTCGGGCCAACACGAACGCGAGTCCGATACCGATGGCAGCCAACAACATACCAAGACCAAAAAGCATAAGCGCTTCACGCATCTCGGCTTTGTGGAAAGGTCTCATGGCCTCCCTGAAATCAAGCTCTTCTTCATACAGCCTTTCTATTCTGGCCCTGCGTTGTTCTGAATTCATAATCGTCTCGTTATTTGAAATAAGCGGAGGGTTGTGACGCGTTCCTTGTCCGGTGGTTTTACAATTTGAGGAATAGTCCAAACACAGACGCGAATGCGGTTAACACTGCGGCGCCTGCCACGAGCGGATAAAAGAACGTCTCGCGCTTCAGCTTTGCTTCCTCAGCCAAGAGCTTGCGCTTCTCCGCCCCGAGTTTTTGAGCTTCCGTCTGAAGCTTTTCAATTTCAGTACTTTCGCGATCATCAAAAAACATGTGCCTTCCCTGGCTTGTCATGGGCATCCGCGGCAAGCACATACTTGATCAGCGTCGCCTTCTTGCATCCATCATTTCGGTTTCAGCAATTGCTGGCTAGCAGACACATCTGCCATCCCCGTAGGCAAAATCCGCGAGTCTCGTAAGCTCCCTCATACACAGAAATCCAAACGATTCCAGACCAATCGCCCGCCAGAATCCCGTGTTTGATCTAGCTTGAGAGAAGCCACTCACCCCAGGAGTCTGCCATGCCACTGGTTCGCGTCGACATCCCGCAAAACCCCGACCCCACCTTCGCCAAACGTATCGGCGAACAGATCTACGCCGCCCTGCGCAGCTGTATCGATGTGCCGGAACACGATAACTTTCAGATCCTCGCCGAACACGACCGCCAGCACTTTGTCTACGATCCGCAATACCTCGGCATCCAGCGCAGCGAGGGCGTGGTGTTCATCCAGATCACCATCAGCGAAGGTCGCACAGTGGAGAAAAAGCAGTTGCTGTTCAAAACCATCGCCGAGAGTCTTCACGCACAATTGGCGGTGCGCCTGGAGGATGTGTTCATCAATCTTGTGGAGGTGAAAAAAGAGAACTGGTCATTCGGCAACGGCCTGGCGCAGTACGTCACCTGATCCGCCGGTTGACAGCCCGAGCGCGCCATGGGCATGCTCGGCCCATGAACCTTTGCGCGCTGTACCTCACCCGCACCACCACGACCACCACCGGCGGGTCGTGGTGTTTCTGTCTGAGGTAACCAGCGCAGCAGACCCACGGCCCCGCCAGCAATGGACGGGGCCTTTTTGTGTCTCCCGTCCGTGCGGCTTGTGCAGCACCCAAGGAGAACCCCATGTCCGCAGCACTGTTGATCATCGATATGCAGGTCGGTCTGTTCCACGGCCCCGAAAAGCCCCACGACGGCGAGCGGGTTCTGGCGAATATTCAGCGCCTGATTGCGCAGGCTCGGGAACGTCGAGTGCCGATTTTCGCCGTACGCCACACCGGACCTACAGGCTCAGCGATTGCCCCTGGCAGCCCATACTGGCAAGCGCTGCCCGCGCTTGAGCTGAACGCTGAAACTGACACGCTCCTCGACAAATTCCGCCCCAATGCTTTCCACGACACCGATCTCGCGCAGCAACTCAACGCCGCGCAGGTCGAAGAGCTTTATCTGGTCGGCATGAAAACCCAGTTCTGCATCGACAGCACCTGCCGCGCCGCCGCCGACCTGGGCTTCAAACCGCTGCTGGTCGCAGACGCCCACACCTGCACGGACACTGCCACGCTGCCGGCCAACGCGATCATCGCGCATCACAACGCGACCCTCGGTGGCGCATTCGCGCAATTGATCAATAGCGCCGAAGTCACGTTCTGAGCCGACACTCGCCAGAGTTGACGTAACTTCGCTAAATAAAGTTGCGTCAATCGGGCATTTGCATTCGATCCCTTCAGCCCTGCAACCCTGTTTAATAAATAACTGTATACACGACATTACTAACAGAAGCTCAAGCCTATTTCCGTCGGATATTTCTGAATTATCCTACAACTCAATCCGACCAAAACAACCATGACAATGCATTACCAAAAGTAAATATCAGCCATTTGTTACAAGCGACTACCCGACCATTGAATACTCGCTCTCGACAGGACTATATTTCTTGCGGCCTCACAAGAACTACAAGAACTACATAGCCTGCTTAATTTCATTGCTGATCCAGAGGACACCGCATGCATAAGAAAACGATGACCTGCCTGTTACTTGCATCGCTGTTTTTGCCGCTGGCCAGCGTTGCGCAACAGACCCCTTCGACAGCGGACGCGCGCGACCTGGCTTCCTCTGCGCGATGGCTGACCACCCGGGTCTATATTGACGGCGCCCCTGAAACCGACGTGAAAGCAAAGTACCCCGGCGTTGTTGGAATATCGACGTGGGATCCGGAGCGCAATCGATATGAGTTCTTTTACACCGACACCGGAGAATCGAAGTACAACAACGGTGGCGGCGGTTATTTCTTCGTCACTGGCGATAGAAAACACCATGTTCTGGTGCCAGATATCGGGACAACCAAAACGATTGCCCGACGCCTGGAAACATTGAACAACAATGAGTTCACCTACTCCCGGGAAGTCCCCCGCGACATGATCGACGGCAATCCCCTTGTCCGCATTCATGTCGTTCATGCGCCTTATACCGGAACAGTCGAAACCAAATCTGCCATCAAACAATAATTCCAGGGGTCGGACATGCAAAAGACATTTAAAACCTTGCTGATATCGACGCTAATTGCGTCCTCGGTCTATTGCACCGGAGTCAGCGCCCAGGCCGCCAGCCCAACCGCAAAAAGTGTCGCCACCGCAGACAACGCCATGATGCTTACCGTGTTTCTCAAGCACGATCAGTCCCGCCCCTTGAGCGAACTCAAGGCCCAACTCACACAACAAGGCTTCTACAAAACCTTTCCCCCGGCCGGAGTAGAGGTGGTGAGCTGGAATATCATGATGGGCATCGGGCAAGTCGTGACCGTGCGTTTTCCCGCCTCCCGACTGGCTGAAGTGAATCTGGCTCTGGAAAATACCGCTTGGGGCAGTTACCGCACCGAGTTCTACCCGACTTACGATTTCAAGCCAATCG
Source organism: Pseudomonas sp. SWRI99 (assembly GCF_014270125.1). NCBI lineage: Bacteria > Pseudomonadati > Pseudomonadota > Gammaproteobacteria > Pseudomonadales > Pseudomonadaceae > Pseudomonas > Pseudomonas sp. SWRI99. The sequence continues at coordinate 20,802 of NZ_JABWQR010000018.1, forward strand.
CGCTGGCAGAGCAGAACAAGGCCAAAGCGGCGCAATGAAGGCCATGGCACACCGGACAACCGGTGTGCTGCAAATTCTTGCTTCTTGCTCGATGCCGTCCAGAATCAGAGCATTGCGGCGCGGATGACAGCGATTGCCAAGCCGCTGCGGATTCAGCACTCTGAATGACTTTCGCGACCATCCCCCGCCGCCGATCACAGGAGCCGCGCAATGCCCGCAACCGTTCTGGTACTGGTTGAAACCATCAATGACTATCTGCCGATTCTCGAACGTCAAGGCTTTCACCTGATTCTCGCCCCTACGCCGGCCGAGCGTGCGCAAGCCATCGTCACCCACGGCAGCCGCATCGATGCGGTGCTGACCCGTGGCCCGCTGGGCCTGAACGCCGATGAAATCGCCGCCCTGCCCGCGCTGAAAATCATCACGGTGATCGGCGCCGGTTACGAGCAAGTCGACCTGCAAGCGGCCAGCGACCGCGGCATTACCGTCACCAACGGGGCCGGCGTCAACGCCTCCTCGGTAGCCGACCATGCAATGGCGATGCTGTTGGCGCTGGTGCGTGACATTGCGCGTTGCGACGCTGCCGTTCGCCGCGGTGAATGGCCGAAGATCATGCGCCCGTCGCTGGCCGGCAAACGCCTGGGCATTCTTGGATTGGGTGCGGTGGGCATGGCAATCGCCAAACGCGCGGCCCTGGGCTTCGACATGCAGATCTGCTATCACAGCCGCCAGATGCGCAGCGATGTGCCTTATGCCTTCTGCTCGACCCCGACCGAACTGGCGCGGGCCGCGGACTTCCTGATCGTCGCCACCCCCGGCGGACTCGGCACCCAGCATCTGGTGACACGCCCGGTGCTGGACGCCCTCGGACCGAACGGTTTTATCGTCAACATTGCCCGGGCCAGCGTGATCGCCACGGCGGACCTGATCAGCGCTCTGGAGCAACGGCGGATCGCCGGCGCCGCGCTGGATGTTTTCGACCACGAGCCGCACGTACCGGATGCGCTGAAAACCCTGAGCAACGTGCTGCTGACGCCACACGTCGCCGGCCTGTCACCGGAAGCCACCCAGGGCACGGTGGAACTGGTGGGCAAAAATCTCATGGCGTTCTTTTCCGGCGAGCCGGTACTGACGCCCATCACGCTGCCGCCCAGGCTCAACGATCAGCGTGTGCACTAAAGTACACCGAGCAGGGTCCACAACCGCCGCGATTCGGCATCGGCGCTGATCAACTCCCCCAATAACTCGCTCAACGGTTTATTGCCCCATTCGACCCCGCGCCGGATCAGGTACGGCACCGGGCTGTGGGGTTCGGTGCGGGCCAGGTACTCGGCGATCAGCAGCAACTGCCGATACGCCTCGTCACGGCTGGCCGGCTCGCGCAAAGCCTGGGCCACCGCTGCCGGCGCTTCAGGCTGCGTCATGGCGGCCGGTGTTTCGAGCTGGGGTGCCGGCGCTGCCGGTTGTTGAGGGTGCATGGCAATAAACTCCTGAACCAGGGTCAGCAGCGCTTGAATGGTGTCCTGCAAGGGGCGCAACCCCGGTCCCTGCTCTCCCAGATACGCCTCGCACCAGTTTTCCAACCGTTGCAGGTGTTGCAGGCTCAGCAGCAGATTGCCCTGCGTGCGCAGCCAGAAGGCCAGCGGCGTGGCGCGGACCTGATCGCTGAGTTTTTTCTGTTCGTTGCGCGCGGCTTCCGCCGAGCTTTTGGCATTTTTGCTGTCGTTGGCCTGCACTTGCTGAATCTGCAAGCGCCGCCAGACTTCCAGGGTACAGGCTTCAAAATCGCTGTTACCGGCACCGAACAACGGCACGCGTGTCAGCAACACTTCAGTGTATCGGCGCACCAGCCACTCCAGCGGAATCACCCGCCACGACTGATCGCCCTCTTCGGCCAGCGGGTGCACATCCTCGGGAAAACGCTCGCACAGACCGGTGATCAGCGCCAGGCTGCCTGGCAGCCCATCCAGCGCTTGCAGGTGCAGCCACGCTTCGCCGAGCCAGGCGCTGAGCATCAAATCCTTGCTGCGTTCCAGCAACAAAGTGGTGGTGAGCCTCTCGACTTGCGGCCAGTCCGCTCGCTTGAGCGTCGACTGCCAGACCCCGGTCGGCAGGCTGGCGTCATCTTCGCGGCGCAGGTCGCGCAATTGATCGAACTCGCGCTCATAACGCAGATCGACACCGCAGGGCGCCTGTTCGCTGATCGGTGCGAGCAACTGATCCATCAGGTCCGGCAAGGTCGTCGACGGCAGGCTCACATTTCCTCCTTTTGCGCTTCAAGGGCGGCGGTGCTGCCGGTCAGCTGAAACGGCGAACGCGGCGCGCGGGTCGGTAACGGGGTAATCGCCAGCGGCAATTTCGAGCCTTGGCTCATCAACGACAGGCGCACGAACATGCGGGTAAATTCGCTGGTGACGCTGTCGGTAGACGCCGTCACGGGCAGACGCAATGTCAGCGGAAAATCGGTGTAATCCACGCTCGGTTGACGCTGTACCGAATAGTGCGCACGCATCAGCCGCAGCAACGACCACGGCCCGCCATATTCCCAGCCGGCCTCCAGATCGCGCACCACCAGGTTCGGTTGCAGCGGATCATTGACCGGGCGTTCCTTGCCATTACGGGCCCAACGCAGGGACAGCCGGATCGGCTGGCCGACCAGCCAGCGCAAATTCGCTTGTTCGGCCGGTACCGGGTAGCTGACCTGTTGGCTACCAGCGAGCAGACCCCAGGCGATCACTTGATCGGCGCCCTTCTCGTCGTCACGATCGGTACGCCAGCGCACCTCCAGTTCGACGCCGAGCAGGCCGCTTTTGTCGCGCACAAACAACGGTGTCAGCCAGGTGCTCGCCTGTTGCAGACGACTGAGGAAATCCTGTGCTGCCAGCCGCTCGGGTGTCTGGCTCAATACCAGCCCGGCCTGCGCGACAGGCAGACGCTTTTCAATGATGTCGAGGAAATGCTGGACCCGCGCCGGATCGGCGTCCTGCGCCTGCACACCGTTGGCAAACGGAAAGCGGTCGGCCAGGTACTGATTGAAATAATTGGCCAGTTCATTCCAGGCGGCCGCTGCCTGTCGCTGTTGCAGAAACTGGCAACGCTGCAGGGCCGACTGTTGCAACTCCAACGCACGCATCGCCAGCGTGCCGCGCCCTCCGGCGACATTGGCGGTCTGTAGCGTCTGGACGCAGGAGCCCGTGTCCATCTCGACAAAATCCCGACTGACCAGTTGTTCAATCTGCGCGGGCGCACTGGCCGGGTTGGCATCCTTGTACTTGAGCAGTTCCTCATTAAGCGCGCTGAACTGGGTGACGCGCTCGTAGTCGAGCGCCGACAACGCGCCCTGCTGGGTCAGCAACCACTGCAGGGCCGACTGCCGACGTTCAGTGATGCCGAGCATGGTGTTGAACTGCTGCTTGAGGCTCAGCTTCAAGTCCTGCACATCGCTGGCGGCGTACAGTTGCAGGCCAAGGTTTTTCGAGCCGTCCCACTGACTGATTTCTGCCCGACCGCCGAACAGCGGTTGCTCGGTGATTTCATCCAGACCGCTGACAATCTGCGCCAGGGCGCGGCGGTTGAGCGCGCCTTGCAGCCGCGTTGCCAGATCGCTGCGGTGCACCTCGACGAAGGCTTTTTGCAGGGCCATGGCTTGTTCGGCCTGCACATTGAATACCTCAAAGGGGTGGGTCTGATCGTTGTGATCCTTGAGACTCAGCCACATCGCCTGGGCGGCGGCGCTTTCGGCCGTTTGCAGCAAGGCCTGGCGATAGGCCGGTGGAATGCGCGGCAGCTCTTCAGCGATATAGCTTTTGTAACTGGCGTAATAGTTGAGCGAGGTATTCAGGTCATCGCCGTCGACGGTCTGGCCTTCCAGGTTCACGTTGTCTTGACTGGCGCGCAGGGCGAGCGACACGAAGTCGCGCTTGAACAAGGCCTGCACGGCGTTGTTGAGTTTGATCACTTGTTCTTGCAGCGCCAGTTGCCCACTGCCCTGCTGGATCAACAGATTGCCGCGCGAGCCGACCTGAGCGATCCACTGGTCGCGAAAACTCTGTTGCAGTTTGCCTGCCTGCCGGTCCAGCTGCTGCTCGACGCCCGGGCCGAGCAGGCTGCTCTTGCGCACTTTTTCAAGAAAATCGCGATATCCCGGCACCAACTCCTGGCCTTTGCCGCGGCTCCACGTCGAGTTGGTCAGGGCAACCGCTGCCTGCAAGTCTTCGATCAGCGCGCGCAAATCTTCCAGTTCACGCAGGCTGTTGCCGCTGCCAACCTCCAGGCGTTCCAGGTGCAGCTTGAGGTAACCGGCCTTGCTGACGAAGTTGTCGGCGAGGAAATACTGATCGAGCCAGCGCTGCATCAGCGCGGAAAAGTTGCTTTCGATCAGCGGCCGCTCAGCGCTCAAATCCAGCGCCTGCAATTCGTTGCCATTGCCCGCGGCCAACACGCGGTTGTAGTACGCCGCATGAGCCAGGGCACCGGCATTGAGATTGAGCGACAGCGCGTTGTTGCTCAATTGCACCAGATCATCCAGCGGCGTTCGCTGATTGTTCTGCACCTGGGCGAACAACAGGTTTTGCTGTTCCAGGCGCAACGCACGCTCTACCAAATCCGTAGCCTTCTGATAGCTCTGCCACTGCGCCGGGTCTTCACTCTCGACGCTGCTGCGCCGATCGGTGGGACGTATCGCTTTGAGTTTGCTCAGCTCGGCGCCGAGCAGTTCGTGCAATGGCAGCAGCACATGGCGCTGAGTAGACAGCAATACTTGCTGTTCGAGCTGTGAGTCGAAGGCGGAAAACCACGAGGTCGGCAACACCAGCGAGGCATAGCGCCAACGCGGCGCCCGCTCCAGCACGCGCCAGACACTTTGTACGTTGCGCCGGGTCGGCTCGACGCGATGGGCTTCATCGGTGACGGCCACATAGCTTTTCTGCGCGCTCTGCATCAGCCGCGCCAGCTCATGGGCATCCTTGACCGATTGCTGCCAGACCCACAGCATCGCCACCGCCCAGAGCACGCCAACCACCAGCGCCACGCCGGCGCTCAAGCGCTGCCAACGCTGACGCAAGCGCAACAGCCGCGGCACACCTTGCGCCAGCCCGCGCTCGCCGACCAGACGCTGGCGCCACAACTGGCGCACGAACACACTTTGCTGCAAAGCGCGGTCGTCGGCATAGACCCCGTCCCGGGCGGTCTCCGGGGCCTGACTGGCGCTGAAATAGACGCCGCGAAAGCACGGCGCCTCCCCTTGGGCATTGCCCTGAAACACCGGTTCCAGAACGCTTTGCAGACCACGGCGCAGGGTTTCCAGTCGTTCCGGCAAGGCATACAGATCGGTGCTCAACTGTCCGGACAAGGTACCGATTTCGATGACCGCCTCGGCCACGGCACGCTGGAGCTGATTGAGTGCCTGATCGCTCCATTGCCCTTGCCACAGCGCATCGCGCGCGTAGGGCGACGACCAGCCCAACGTGCGCTCACGGGCCTCTTCGGGCAAAGCGCTGATCAGCGCCTGAAAGCCCGGCAATTCGTCCAGGCCGGTGACAATCACGTACACCGGCACACTCAAGCCGAAGCGTTGCAACAGATCGATGAAGCGCCGGCGTGCTGCCAGACCGAGGTTCGCGGCCTGTTCCAGATCGCTCAGACGACTGACCGGCACCAGCCAGACCACGCCATCCAGCGGCCGTTTGCTGCGCAGGCGCAGGATCAGGCCGAGCAACCGCCACCAGCCACCGCGCTGCAAATGCATGCCGTCTTCGGGCAGAAACAGCGCTTGCGGCACCACCAGCACCGCGCCTTCGGGGTCCGACCACCAGCGGCCGAACCACGCCGGTTTGTCGGTGGGTTGCAGACGCCATTGGCTGACCAGTTGCGTGCCCTGGACTTCATCACCGAGCATCAGCAGCCAGGGCAACTGATAACGATCGTGGCTACCCTGCTCTTGCTCCATGTGCCGCACCGACGTGTAAAAGCTGCGCACCGCCGCACCGCTGCGAGTGCGCAACCACCACACGCCCACGGCGACGATCAGCAGCAACACCAGCAGCGCAGCGGCCCATGCGACGACCGTCAGGGTGCTCATTCGTCTGGCTCCGCGACGGCCATGGACTCGGTGATTTGCAGCACCGGCTCCAGCTGCACACGAATGTCCCGCCAGAACCACTGACCAAGCCCGGTCAGCAGCAGCACCATGGCCAGAATGCCCAGCGCCAGACGCAAGCCGTCCGGCAAAATCGTGCGCACCGGCAGTTGCAGCGGTGTGGCCAGGGACGGTTGCACCAGACGCTGACTGACGCCTTCGTAGCTGGCCTCGTCCTGCCAGGCAAACCGGTACAGCGCCAACCGCCATTTTTCCAGTTGCGCCTGACTGTGCTCGCCCCGCAGGCGACCGTGAAAACCAAGAATCAGGCACTGCAAATACACGTTAGCCAGATCGCGCGCGGTCGGTTGCTGCTCATCAAGCAAAGTCTGGATCGCCGCTGGCACTTGCTCCCCCGCCTGGCGGCTGGCGTACAGACGCGACTCCAGCGGTTTGTCCTGCCACGCCGCTTGTCCCGGCCATGGCGTGAACAATAGGGTTTCGTCGACCAGCGCGACGAACGCATACACCAGCGCCTTGACCTGTTCGGTGGCGGAATCGCCGACCCGTGAATACGCCGTTCGCCAGAGTCGCTGGGAGGCCTGCGTCGACAGTTCGACCACGGTTTCCACCAGCGCCACCTCGTCTTCGCTGTCTTTGGGCAAATGCAGCCAGTCCTGTTGCCACTGCTGCCAGGCCTGGCGGAACGCGCTGCTCAACGGTGCGTCCTGCAACCCAAGGCTTGTGGCACTTCCTTGCGACATACGGCGTTCCTTGTGTGATCAGGCACTTTCACTGTGCTGGGCGACAAACAGCACCACTTGCCAGGGACTGCTCGTCAGTTTTGCGGCGGGCGCGGCGATCATCAGTGGCAGTTGCGCGTCAAACCAGGCCCCTTCGGCAGTCACCACAAACAGCCGCGTGTCATCGCCGACGCTGTAGGCCACTTGCTCGCTGCGGCTCATCGCCTGATGGGCCAGGCCGCTCATGCGCTGACGGCTGAGCAGCGCAATGTGCGGCGCCGAGGCGATGATCGCCGCACGCAGCCAATCACTGGCCGCCTGCTCGCTGGCACCGTTGGGCATGCGCAACCCGATGACCAGACGCTGGCTCGGCTGCTCATTGGGTAATTGAATGGAAAAGCTCTGTTCGCCACGTTCGAACGGCAGGCTGCGATAGCCGGCCCGGATCAGCTCGAGGGTGGTTTCCAGCCATTGCAGCAGCGCATCGAAACCGCGCTGCAATTCGACGAAATCCAGCGCGGCAAACGCCGGCACACCGGCCAGCGGATCGAGCGCCGACCATGCGCCGGCCAGCCCCAGCAGCAGCCCGTAAACCGCCTGCGGGGTCGCGACGCGACTGCTCAGCGCGCCCTCGACTTCCGGCAGGCGCGCCCACAATGCGGTCAACTGCCGACGGGTTTCCAGCGCATCGTCCTGATTGCCGGCCTGCTGCGCCTGACGCAGACGGCCAGCGAGAAACAGACACTTCTCCCGTGCCCGTGCGCAGAGACCGGCGACGCGCTGACCCAGCACAGATTCGGGCAACAGGATGGGGGTCGGCGGTGTGTAAGACAGCGGCAGATAACCGCCACCCTCCTTGCGGATTTTCAGCAGCGGCAGGCAGATCGAGTCGGCTTTGTTCAGTTGCGTGCACAGCCGCGGGTTGGGACGCCACACCGTGATCGATTCAGGAAACTCGCCACTGGTCAGATCCGGCAGCGCGGCGCCGACCACCGACTGCAAGCGCCCCTTGAGCGGCAGCAATTGCCCGGCCCGCCACAGCGGACTGATCGCCAGGTACACCGTGACCGTGGCATCGTCGCAGGCGTCGATCGCGGCGCTGACATCCAGCTCCAGGGTTGGCCCGATACCGGCCTGCAGGTCCACCGGCAAGCCATCGGGCATCGTGCCTTGCAGGGACAACACCCGCACCACCCCGCCGCTGAGCGCCGAGGGATCGAACGCCAGATGGCTGACGCCCCAGAACCACGGGTTGCACGCCTGCGCCAGGTGCGCACCGAGCGCTTCGGCCCGCAGCCCTTGCAACTGAAAGTGCTGTGGCAGCAATTGCATGCCTTCGTGCCAGCAGACCGCGTCAGGTAGCAGACTCATACGACTCCCTTCGCCTGCGCCGCGAACCGGCGGCAAACGGTATTTTCAGTTTTCCTGGCTGACCAGAGTCATCTCGCGACTGTCGAACTTCAGCCACGCTTCACTCTGATCGTCGAGCCGCAAGCGGTGCGCTCCGGGTGTGTTATAGCTGGCGAAGACCAAAAGTCCAGCGGCCTTCTTGCCCCCCAACGGGAACGGCTGACGGTCTATAAATTGCCCCGGCACCAGTTCCAGCCCCCACACACTCATCAACTGACGATAGTCGCGCTGGTACTGCTCGCGCCCGGCAAACCATTGGCTGGCACTGATGCCGGACAGCTGTTTGAGCAGGTCGGGATCAGCCACCGCGATGAAGTCCACGGCAATCGGCGTGTCGTCATTGGCTTTGGGCGCGACGTCGAGGGTCAGGCTGTCGAGTCCGACTTTCGGTCCGAACAACGAACACCCAGCGAGCAAGAAAAACACCCACGTTAGAAAAAGTCTTCGATACAAAATGAATTTTCCTTTTCTTGAACTTGTCCAAAAACGTTTTTCCTTGCTTTTTTATAGACCTGTTCTAGCTTCTTGGGTAGTTCGGTTCCTACAGCCGAATGAGGAAGGTTTGTCAAAGGAACGACAGGTCATCTGCCTCCCTTTCTAACCTACGGTCCAGCAAGGGAAAGCGATGAACGGGCCACCCCGATGCATTGCGCCCGCTCATCGCATCGGAGTTCGCCGACATGGCAGAAAGTACTCAGCACAAGCTCGACCGGGTGCGTCCGCCCCGTGTGCAAATCACCTACGACGTCGAAATCGGTAATGCCATCGAGAAAAAGGAATTGCCGCTGGTGGTCGGGATTCTCGCCGACCTCTCCGGCAAACCGCTGGAGCCATTGGCAAAACTGACCGAGCGACGTTTTACCGAAATCGACCGCGACAATTTCAACGAAGTGCTCGCCTCGATCGGCCCGCGCGCCACCCTGCAGGTCAACAACACCCTCAGCGGCGACGACAGCAAGCTCAACATCGAACTCAACTTCAAACACATCGACGACTTCGACCCGGTCAAGGTGGTGGAACAGGTCACCCCGCTGCGGCGCCTGTTCGAAGCACGCCAGCGCTTGCGCGATCTGCTGACCAAACTCGACGGCAACGATGACCTGGACAAGCTGTTGCGCGACGTCATCGCCAACACCGAAGGCTTGCAGGAAATCAAATCGGCTCGCCCGGACACCGCTGTCCCGGCTGCTGATGCCGAGACGCCGGCCGAACCGCAAGCCTGATCGTCCATTCCACCGAGGGGAGAATTCGCCATGCCCGCCGCTCAGAAACAAGCCAGTGAAGGTACGACCCAAACACTGTCCCTGCTCGACCAGATCATCCTCGAAGGCCGGATGGCCCACGATGACAGTCAGCAGGATTACGCCCGCGACATGCTCGCGGAATTCGCCACCCAGGTTCTCGACGAAGGCATGGCCATCGACAAGGACACCGTGGCGATGATCAACGACCGCATCAGCCAGATTGACCAGCTGATCAGCGCCCAGCTCAACGAGGTGTTACATCACCCCGACCTGCAAAAACTCGAAGCCTCGTGGCGCGGCCTGCACCTGCTGGTGCAGAACACCGAAACCAGCAGCCGGTTGAAACTGCGCCTGCTCAACGTCACGCAAAAAGAGCTGCAGAACGATCTGGAAAAAGCAGTCGAGTTCGACCAGAGCGCGCTGTTCAAGAAGATCTACGAAGAGGAATACGGCACTTTCGGCGGGCATCCGTTCAGCCTGCTGGTCGGCGATTACACGTTCGGCCGTCATCCACAGGACATCGGTCTGCTGGAAAAACTCTCGAACGTTGCCGCTGCCGCTCATGCGCCCTTCATCGCTGCCGCCAGCCCGCGTCTGTTCGACATGAACAGCTTCACCGAACTGGCCGTGCCGCGTGACCTGTCGAAGGTGTTCGAGAGCCAGGAGCTGATCAAGTGGCGCTCGTTCCGCGAGAGCGAAGATTCGCGCTACGTCTCGCTGGTGTTGCCGCACTTCCTCCTGCGCCTGCCTTACGGTCCCGACACCTCGCCGGTGGAAGGCATCAACTACGTGGAAGACGTCAACGGCACCGACCACAGCAAATACCTCTGGGGCAACGCTGCGTGGGCACTGTCGCAACGCATCACCGAAGCGTTCGCCAAGTACGGCTGGTGCGCGGCAATTCGCGGTGCTGAAGGTGGCGGCGCGGTCGAAGGGTTGCCAGCGCATACCTTCCGCACCAGCTCAGGCGACCTGTCGCTGAAATGCCCGACCGAAGTGGCGATTACCGATCGCCGCGAAAAAGAGCTCAACGACCTCGGTTTCATCGCCCTGTGCCACAAGAAAAACAGCGACGTTGCGGTGTTCTTCGGCGGTCAGAGCACCAACAAGGCCAAGGTTTACAACACCAATGAGGCCAACGCCAACGCGCGGATCTCGGCGATGTTGCCGTACGTGCTGGCGGCCTCGCGTTTCGCCCATTACCTGAAGGTGATCATGCGCGACAAGGTCGGCAGTTTCATGACCCGCGACAACGTGCAGACCTACCTCAACAACTGGATCGCCGACTACGTGCTGATCAACGACAACGCGCCGCAGGAGATCAAGGCGCAGTACCCGCTGCGCGAAGCACGGGTAGACGTCACCGAGGTGGCCGGCAAACCGGGAGCGTACCGCGCGACGGTGTTTTTACGCCCGCACTTCCAGCTGGAAGAGCTGACCGCATCGATCCGTCTGGTGGCAACCTTGCCGCCGCCGGTTGCTGCCTGACGAAATTTTCAACCAGTGAAGAACCCTGTGGCGAGGGAGCTTGCTCCCGCTGGGTCGCAAAGCGGCCCCGCTCTTCATCAGAAAAGCGAGGTCTGCTGCGCAGCCCAGCGGCAGCAAGCTCCCTCGCCACAGGTTCAGAGCTTGGTGCTTAGTGCTCAGCCCATTTGCCTAACGTGATTTTCTTCAGGAGTTTCAAGCGATGGATGCAATCATTCTCGACCTCGGCGGCGACATCAAAGGCGACAGCCTGCTCGAAGGTTTTGCGGACAAGATCGAAGTCATGTCCTACAGCCACAACGTCGCGATGCAAGTGACCAACGACGTCAGCAACTCGGAGCGCACCTCCGGTAAACCGCATATCGGCGAGTTCACCCTGACCAAGTTCGTCGACAGCTCGACACCGTCACTCAACGAGTATTGCTGTGCCGGTAAACCGATCCCTGAAGCGAAAATCACTGTCGGGCGCAACGCCGCCGAAGGCAGTGGGCAGTTGATGCCCTTCATCGTCTACACCCTGACCAATGTCGTGCTGTCCAACGTCAGTGTCAGCGGCGGCACCGGCGGCAAACCGGTGGAAACGCTGTCGCTGAACTTCACCAAGATCAAGTGGGAGCTCACCGCGCAGAAGGACGACGGCACCAAGGAAGGCACGGCGGCATCGACCTGGGACATGGCCGCCAACAAGCTTGTCAGCTAAGCCGGCGTCGCGGCCATGGCAGGCACCGGCATGCTCCCCCCGCTGTTCGAACGCCTCGCTTCGCGCGAGGCCGACGACGTACGGACGTTCGACCGGCAGGACTTGCTCGACTCGGTACACGCCGAGCTCGGGCGCCTGTTTAACACCCGGCGTGGCCCGCGCACACTGACCCAGCCACCCAGCGTGATCGACTACGGCATCGCTGACTGGAGCGCTTTGCAACAAGAGCGCAGCGATGACCGTCGTCGCCTGGCGCGCGATATTCGCGAAGCCATCACCTGGTTCGAACCGCGTCTGAAGCTCGCCGAAGTTCAGGTCAACCCCCTGCCCGATCAGCCGCAACGCATGAGCATTCGCCTGCTCGGCGAGTTGCGCAGCGGTCAGCAACACTGGCCGGTAGCGTTTGTCATCGAGCCCGGCGGTCAAGGGCTGGAGGTGCGCCATGAGCGACTCGATTGACCCGCAACTGCTCGATTATTACCAACGCGAACTGACCTGGCTGCGCCATGCCGGCAGTCAATTCGCCGAGCGCTATCCGAAAGTCGCGCGGCGCCTGGAACTGTCACCCGGCGAATGCCCCGACCCGCATGTCGAGCGTTTGCTCGAAGGTTTTGCGCTGCTGGCGGCGCGTCTGCAACGGCGCCTGGATGACGATTACGCCGAGTTCAGCGATGCGCTGCTTGAACAGCTTTATCCCTTGGCGATGCGTCCGCTGCCATCGTGCGCCATCGTCCAGTTCGAGCCGGACCCGAGCAAGGGCAACCTTGATGGCGGTTATCCGCTGCCCCGCGACACACCGCTGTTCGTCACCACCGACAAGGGCCAGAGCATCCACTTTCGCACCTCGGCGGCAGTGAATCTGTGGCCCATAGAGGTCAGCGAAGCGTTGCTGCTGGGCAGCGACGAAGCACAGGCCCTGACCGGTGTGGCGCAGTCGCGCTCAGCATTGCGCCTGAGTTTGCGTTGCCTGGGCGACAGCCAATGGTCAACCCTTGCCATCGAACAACTGCGCATTCATTTGGCAGCCTCGCCGGTAATCAATGCCTGCCTGTATGACCTGCTCGGCGCGCACGCTGTGCAAGTGCTGGCAGGGTCGCCGGGCAGTGTGCCGGTAACGGTAAAAGGCTTGCCGAAAATCGTCGGCTTCAGCGACGACGAAGTGCTGCTACCCGATGAGGATGGCGTGCACCCGGGCATGCGCCTGCTCGCCGAATACTTTGCCTTCCCGGATAAATTTCATTTTTTCGACCTGCCGCTGAGCGGTGTCACCAGCGACAGTCAGACGCTGTACCTGTACATCGTGTTTGACCGCGCTCCCGGCAGTCGCCTGCATTTACAGGCCAGTGACATTGCCCTCGGTTGCGCACCGGTGATCAATCTGTTTCCACGCACATCGGAGCCGTTGCGTCCTGACGGCACCCGCAGCGAATACCGCTTGATCGCCGACAGCCACCGCGAAAACAGCGTCGAAATTCATAGCATTCGCGGCATGCGCTCAAGCTCCAGTGCTGGCGTGCAAAGGCTGCCCGCCTACTACGGCAGTCAGCACAGCGGCGGCGATCAACAGCGTTACTGGCATGCGCGGCGCGTCAGCGGCATGACACCCAACCGGCTGGGCAGCGACTTGCTGGTCAGCGTGGTCGACACCCGTTTCGAGCCGCAAACCGATCTACCCGATTACAGCCTCACCGCAGAACTGCTCTGCACCAACCGGCATCTCGCGCAGAGTTTGCCGGCGGGCACCCCGCTGGGTTTCGAACGCCCAGGCCCGGTCGCGTGGGCGCGTTTGCGCAACCCGCCGAGCCCGCAGAGTCTGCCGCGCCTGGACGGCGATTCCCGCTGGCGGCTGGTGTCGCAACTGACCCTCAATCACCTGTCGCTGGTTGAAGGTCCGCAGGCGCTGGATGCCCTGAAAGAGATTTTGCTGCTGCACAACCTGCGCGATGAGGCCAGCGCGCTACGGCAGATCGAAGGCTTGCTGAGCCTCAGTTGCGAACGCGTGATCGGCCATGTCGGCGCCGATGCCTGGCGCGGCTGGCGTAATGGGCTTGAGGTGCAGTTGCAACTTGATCCACAGCATTTTGTCGGCAGCAGCGCCGTGCTGTTTTCCGCGGTGCTGGCGCAGTTCTTTTCGGTGTACGCCACGGCCAATCGCTTTGTGCGCACAGTCCTGATGCAGTCCGACAAGGAGGTCAAGGCATGGCAACCCCAAGCCGGCATGCCCCTGTCACTCTGACCCTGAGCCAACGCCTGCGCCGCGATCCGCAGGCGTTCGAGTTGTTGCAGGCGTTGTTACTGCTGGAGCGGGAACAGCCGCAAGCCGATTCGCTCGGCAGCGGTACTGCGCCTCAGGCCGAAGCGGTGAAACTGCGCGGGCCATTGACGCCGATGTTTGCCGCCAGCCAGATCGAAGCCCTGCGCGAGGAGCCGGGCCAACCGTTGACCCTCGACACGCCAGTGTTCGGGCTGGGCGGCCCGGACGGCCCCCTGCCCTACGCCTATCAGGAATGGCTGCAACAACGGGCGCGGGCCAAGGATCACGCGCCGGCCGAGTTCCTTGACCTGTTCCAGCATCGCCTCCTGAGTCTGCTGTACAAGGTGATGCGCAAACACCGCATCGCCCTCGGATTCGTCATGCCGGGTGCTTCGCCGGTGCAGGCGCAATTGCGTGCGCTGACCGGGTTGCTGCCCAAATCGCTGCAGGAGCGCCAGGCGATTCCTGACTGCGCTGTTCTGGCGTGCACGGCGCTTTACGCCGATGGCCGCCGCTCACTGGCCGGGTTCGCGGCGATTGTCCGTGAGCAATTTTCCGTGCCCGTGGAACTGAGCGCCTATGAAGGTGCCTGGCGAGAAATTCCAGCCGCCAGCCGCAGCGTCATGAAAGCGGGTGGACGCAATCTGCAACTCGGTCGCAGCGCGGTCGCCGGTACTCGGGTGTGGGATGAACACGCCGGGATTCGCCTGACCCTCGGCCCTCTGTCCTCGGCGCAAGCCGGACGCTTTCTGCCAGACGGCGAAATGCACCCGGCATTGGCCAGTCTTGCAGCGCTGTATTTCGGCCCGGACCTGGACGTGAAGCTGGTGCTGCTGGTGCGCGGTGCCGGGCCGATAAAACTGGCGCGCCAAGCCCCGGCGCTGCTGAGCTGGAACGGCGGCTTGCAACGCCAGGCCAGCCTCGCGGTGCAAACCATTGAAACCCGTCTTCGTCAGCTGGAGATCGCCTGAAATGGAACTGGCCAGCCTGATCGGACGCCTCAACCCGGACAACCGCCGTGCCCTCGAACGCGCCGCGCAACGGTGTTTGCAACGCGGCCATCACTTTGTCGAAATCGAACATTTGCTGCTGGAGTTACTCGACATCGAGGGGGGAGATTTCGCTTTTCTACTGCCGCGTTTTGGCCTTGAGCGGGATGCACTGACGGCGGAAATCAACAAGGCACTGGATCTGTTCAAAGCTGGCAGCACGCGCACGCCAGCGCTCTCGTCACACACGCTGGGATTGCTGGAGGATGCGGTGGTACAGGCCAGTGTGCTCGGCATCGACAACATCCGCTCGGGGCTGCTGTTACTGGCGCTGCTTGATCGAGATGAGCGTCGCAGTCTGCTGCTCAACAGTGCGTCGTCGTTGCTGCGTATCCCCAAGGAAGCCCTGCGCACCAACCTGTTGGAGTGGACGGAAAACTCGCGCGAGCATGTCGGCCCACGCTCTGTGTCGTCTGGCAATAATGCGCCACGGCAAGACTCGGTGCTGGATCAATACACTCAGGACCTGACAGCGGATGCCCACGCCGGACGCATCGATCCAATTGTTGGTCGCGACGGAGAGATCCGTCAGTGCATCGACATTCTTCTTCGTCGCCGGCAGAACAATCCGATTCTGGTAGGCGCACCCGGCGTTGGCAAAACCGCCGTCGTCGAGGGCCTGGCTTTGCGTATTGCAGCGGGCGACGTGCCGCCGTCGTTGCAAGAAGTCAGCCTGCGCGTGCTCGACCTCGGCTTGTTGCAGGCCGGCGCCGGGGTCAAAGGTGAATTCGAGCAGCGTTTGAAAGGCGTGATCGACGCGGTGCGCAGTGCCGACAAACCGATCATCCTGTTTATCGACGAAGCCCACACGCTGATTGGCGCGGGTGGTGCCGAGGGCGGCAGTGATGCGGCCAACCTGTTGAAACCGGCGCTGGCCCGTGGCGAGTTGCGCACCCTCGCTGCCACGACCTGGATGGAGTACAAAAAATATTTCGAGAAAGACCCGGCCCTCGCCCGTCGTTTCCAGCTGGTGCAGGTTGAAGAGCCGGACGAAATCACTGCCGTGGAAATGCTCCGCGGTGTCGCTGCCAAACTCGAACAGCACCACGGCGTGCAAGTGCTCGACGCCGCGATTCACGAGGCGGTGAAGCTTTCGCATCGCTACATCTCTGGCCGCCAATTGCCGGACAAAGCCATCAGCGTCCTCGACACTGCGTGCGCCCGCGTCGCCCTCGGCCAGCACGACGTGCCGCCACCGCTGGAAAGCCTGCGCCACCGGCAGAGCAGCCTCAAGGATGAGGTCGAGCGCCTGCGCCGTGAACAGGCTACCGGCCTGGATCACAGGGAACGCATCACCCTGCTGGAAGATGAATCGAAAACCAATGTGCAAGCGATCCGCGAACTGGAAACCCGCTGGAGCGAAGAGCGCGTGGCCGTGCGCGAACTGCTCGACACTCGGCGCGAACTGCTGGCTTTGAGCGAACGCGCCGACAGCGACAAACCCGATGAGGCCACCGACAGTCGTATCGATCATCTGGCTGGCGAGCTGCTGCGTCTTGAAGCTGGACTGGATGCCATCCGCCAGGACGATCCGCTGGTGCCTGAACAAGTCGACACCAAAACCGTCGCCGCTGTCATCGCAGGCTGGACCGGCATCCCCGTCGGTAAAATGCTCGCTGACGAAGCCCACGCCGTCCGCACACTCGGTCAGCGCATGGGCCAACGGGTGATGGGGCAAAGCACTGCGCTTAACACCATCGCCCAGCGTTTACAGGCTTATCGCGCCGGACTGACCGACCCGCAAAAACCGGTCGGCGTGTTCCTGCTGGTCGGCCCCACCGGCGTCGGCAAAACCGAAACCGCCTATGCGCTGACCGACGCCTTGTATGGCGGCGAACGCAACCTGATCAGCATCAATCTTTCCGAGTACCAGGAAGCCCACACCGTCAGCCAGCTCAAGGGCGCCCCGCCCGGTTATGTCGGTTACGGCAGTGGCGGCGTGCTGACCGAAGCGGTTCGGCGCAAACCGTATTCGGTGGTGTTGCTGGATGAAATCGAGAAGGCCCACCCGGATGTTCTCGAAGCGTTCTACAACGTGTTCGACAAAGGCTTGATGGAGGACGGCACCGGGTTGGTGGTGGATTTCAAGAACACCGTGATGCTCGCCACGAGCAACGTCGGCGCTGAATTGCTGCTCGACACGCCCGCCGCACAACTCGGCTGCGATGCGTTCAACGAAGCGCTGCACAACGTCCTCCTGCAAGCCTTCCGCCCGGCGTTTCTGGCACGCATGACCGTGGTCGCGTATCGACCGCTGGATGAGGCGACGCTGGAAGCAATCGTGCTGGCGAAACTGGAAAAACTGCGCGGTCGCTACAAGGCCGCGACCGGCAAGCCGTTCGAGTTCGATGCGGGCATCGTCAAAGCTGTGCTCGCCAAATGCAGCGCAGCGGGTGCGCGGGATGTCGAGAACGTGTTGATGACGCAGGTGACGGGGAAGTTGGCGGAGTGGGTGTTGGAATAACCCCCCTTGCCTACTCGGCGGGAACGCCAACCTTTGTCAAAGAACCGGAGTGAGCCAATGCCTTATAACCCTTTTCAAATTGACGACCTGGACAACAAAACCCCAAAGGACAGGTTGGCGGAAGATAAAAACTGCGTGGCCATGTCATTTTCCAAAGTGCTGGGAATCAATGCACACGCTGCTATCAATTTCTTTTTACAGAAGGGCTGGATCGAATCGGCCAGAAAACTCGAGAACGACACGATTGTTGAATCGATTGCCGACCACCTTCGCATGAAGAAGATATACAGCGACAAACCGTGGGGAGAGCTCAAGACGTTGATGGCAAAAGACCTCGACGGTCGATATCTGGCGGTCAACACCGGTATCAACGGGTTCAATGAAAGCCCGAGTTCTGTCGGCCATGCATTTTGCATCATCAAGAACGGTGGATTGGGCGTCGCAGGAAATAACGCGGAAAACCCCAATTCGCCCTACCACAGTCGAATTGGCCAAACGCACAAGATTACTGTCTGGGGCCCGGTACGGTGGTGTCCTTATTTCGGAATCCCGGAACCTGCAAAAAAATAGTTCTGAGTTCAACGGCCCGCGTTCGCACGGACAAGCCGAAACGGATCGATTCAAGGGAGGCGACATGAAGAAGGTACTTAATGTAGCAGCTGGCTTACTGCCGATGGCAGCGGATGATTTCTCCGTAGAGTGCGAAGTTCTGAATTATGACCCACTGACTTCAGTAAAAAATGTACTGGACGGGGTGATGCTTGGGATATTTGCCGGAATGGTGAGTGAACCAGAGCCTCGCTTCAACTACAGCCATTCTGCCAATTTCTATTCGACCCTCACGCCCAAAAGCCTGGACCTGATCATCGGTGTGTCCCCGCATGGTTTTTCGTTAATCGACGCAGACACCGACCGCTGTTTAAAGGTAGGCGGAATCGTCCTGATCACGGGTAACAAAAAAAACAAATACATCCTGGCAAAAAACTCTTTTGCCAGTACAGCCTTGGAAAATAACTATTCTCCAACAGGGGCGCCTGACCAGTGGATCTATGAAATGGGCCAGAAAATACTCCTCCACTACCCTTCGCATACCTCTGCCCTTGAACGAGACACCAAGCTTGAAACTTTGATTTTTTACAAAAAGAACAAAGAGAGCGCGGCGGCGGCCGTCGCAGAAGAAGAGCAAAAAGGAATATAGAAAAAATCTTTCTGTTGTACATCGCCATCGCCCCCGATCAAGACATGGACATGCCGATCATGAAACCCGGTAACGAAGTACTCGCTTTGCTACGCAATCAGCCTGGTGTCGCGATCAGTGCCTGGGGGTTCATCGTACGCGGCGATGCCCTCCGCGACGCGGTCGGAGGCGCGTGCACGCTGACTTGCACACGTTACAACCAGTCAAGTATCTACCGGATCGACGTGGTAGCCGGCGGACCGGACTGGTACATCCCGTTCAATCAGGGAGAAGCACGTTATTGCGACGTACCCAGCGGCCAACCCGATGGCACCCTGGTGGTGACCTATCCCATGAACGGCTGCGCGCTCTCGGTTCACGCCACTGCCACGGGCAATCGTTTTTTTCATGATTCCGATGGCAACTCCATGGGTGGCCTGGTCGTGGGCGCACAAAAGATCCGCGTGACCAACAATGACTATTCAGGCCCTGACAACACAACTCAGGAGCGTTGCCGGCGTTATTTCGGTCCGGACAAGGACAACACGGGCGGATATGAACACACCGTCATCTGCATCAAAAGAGGCGCGTATTGGCACGTTTACGGATCGGCAATCATCCGGGTCAACGCTGATGCATGGCAGGTGAAAGACCGAGTGCCTTATGCACTGGGCCAATTCGATGACTGATTTACACTTTCTTGATAAGAGGGCAACAAAATGTGCAGAGCAACCCCATTAGGCAAAGGGGGAAATCCCGGCCACGTTCCTTTTGTCGGTCTCGACGGCTGGACAATTTTTCTTTCCTCCGAAAACGGGGCAAAACAATTCGACGGCAACCTCGTACATATATTCAACGTTCAGCTAGAAAACATATATGGGGGCGAATACGACATGGACAACGCCCTCAAAAACAGGCTGGAGAATTTTGCGCAAGAAATGGAAACCTATAGAACGCGCCACCTTCCTATCGTTATCCATTGCAACCATGGACGAACGCGATCCGTCATCTGTGTCGCTGTGTACTTGATGTACATTCATGGCGTTAGCGCGGCTGACGCCTTAGCGTCTATGCAAGCCGCATTTGTAGCTGCCGAAGCCCCCCATTACGACAGCCTTGGCGACAGAGTCGACAGAGCACTCAATATGTATGAAGCGTTGAATCTTAGAGCGCCCACCCAACGTACCACTCGCTCAACCGCGAAAAAGATATGCACGGGAAACTGTGGATAGCCCCTTGAAGACAAGCACTTGTTGGCTCGGCTTTTCGTAAGCATCCGGCGTGAGGACTCACAATGCCCCGCTCCACTGACAGCAACACCCCCCTCTCCCTCACCGCTCACTCGCTGTCGGCCCTTTATCCTGAATCGCTGTCCGGGGACGAGGCATTGAACACGCTGGGCATGCAAACCCTCAACGGCCTCAACGACGGTGCGTCCCTCACGCTACCCGGCGCCATCGCCACCCACGTCACAACGACTTTTCACAACGACGCGCAACTGCGCCCGTTCGACGCCCTGGTCGCGGAAATCCGTCAACTGCCCGCCGACGCCACCGCCGAGCGCTATCAGCTTGTATTAAGACCCTGGCTCTGGTGGCTGACCCTGGCGAGCAACAACCGCGTGTTCCAGAACCTCGCCACCTCGGACATCGTCACCACGATCTTCAAGGCCCACGGCTTCACCGACTTCAAGCTCTCGCTGACCGGCAGCTACACCCCACGCGAATACTGCGTGCAGTACGGTGAAACCGACTTCGCCTTCGTCTCGCGGCTGCTGGAAGAAGAAGGCATCTTCTGGTTTTTCACCCACGCCGACGGCAAGCACACACTGGTGCTCGGCGACAGCAACGACGCGTTCGTGCCGATCCCCAATGGGCCGAAGGTCAAGTACCTGGGGCAGCAAATGGGCGAGCGCGAGTTGCATGGCATTCGCTCCGGGCAGGTGTGCTTGCAGGCGGTCGCCGGCGTCTATCGAGCGACGGATTACGAGTTCACCACGCCATCCACTTCGCTCTATGCCCAGGCCGAAGCGGTGGCCGGGCCGCGCTCGATTTATGAGCATCCGGGCGGCTACTACGCCAAGGCGCGCGGCGATGCGCTGAGCAAGCAACGGGTCGACGGCTTGCGCAGTGAAGAGAAACGCTTTGTTGGCGAGAGCGACTGTCGCTGGCTGATTCCGGGGCACTGGTTCAGCCTCGACGGCCACGACGATGCGAGCCTGAACATCGACTGGATGGTGACGCGGGTCACCCATGACGCGAGCCACGAGAGCTATCGCAATCGCTTCGAAGCCATCCCCAAGGCCACGCCGTTTCGTCCGCAACGGGTCACACCGAAACCGCGCATGCACCCACAAACCGCCATCGTCGTCGGCAAGTCCGGCGAAGAAATCTGGACCGACGAATACGGCCGTATCAAGCTGCAGTTCCCATGGGATCGCGACGGCAAAAATGACGAAACCAGTTCCTGCTGGGTGCGCGTGGTGTTGCCGTGGAGTGGCAAAGGCTTCGGCATGCAGTTCATTCCGCGCATCGGCCAGGAAGTCATCGTGACGTTTATCGATGGCGATCCGGATCGTCCGCTGGTCACCGGGTGCGTCTACAACGGTGACAACGCCCTGCCCTACGCGTTGCCGGCCAATCAGACGCAGTCGGGGATCAAGACGCAATCATCCAAGGGCGGCGGTGGGTTCAATGAACTGCGTTTCGAGGACAAGAAAGATGCTGAAGAGGTGTTCCTGCAGGCGCAGAAAGACCTGAAGATCAACGTGCTCAACGACACCACCGCTACAGTCGGCCATGACGAAACCCTCACCGTACAAAACGCACGCACGCGCACGGTGAAGGACGGCGACGAAACCGTGACGCTGGAGAAAGGCAAACGCAGCGTGACCATCCAGACCGGCAGCGACAACCTCGATGTGAAGGACACTCGCACGGTGAAAGTCGGCGCCGACCAGAACCACAGCACCGGCGGCAATTACACCGACAAGGTCACCGGCGATTACAGCCTGACGGTGGATGGCAACCTGACCATCAAGGTCAGCGGCACCCTCACCTTGCAGAGCGGCGGCAGTTTCACGATCAAGAGTGGTGCCGATCTGGCGACGTCGGCCAGTACTTCGATCACCCACAAGGCCGGCACTGCCTTGACCAATCAGGCCGGTACTTCGCTGGATAACAAGGCCGGCACCACACTGACCAATGACGCCGGGATCAGACTGACCAACAAGGGCGCGGCCTCGCAGACCGTCGATGGCGGCGGCATGCTGACGATCAAGGGCGGACTGGTGCAGGTCAACTGACAAGGAAAGGCAATGGCGATCACACCGCTGGATCTGCAGCAGGATGACAAGCAACTCAAGGGCCGCTTGCACGACGGGCAGCTTGAGGGGCCGTTGAGCATCAAGGATGACGGGCGCAAACAGGCCGACCTGAATTACAGCGCGGGTCAACTGCAGGGCATGACTGTTCTCTATTACCCCAATGGCAAGGTGTCGGCGCAAATGCCATTTGTGCACGACAAGCTTCAAGGCATTGCCAGTTTTTACGCGCCTGAGGGTTTTCTGCAGCGCAAGGCGAGCTATCGGCGTGGCTTGTTGCATGGCGAGGCGTTCAATTATTTTGCCGACGGACAAGTGGCCGAGGCCGAGATTTACCGCGATGGCGTGCGTGAGGGACGTTATCAGCGCTTTCATCCCAACGGTAAGCCGGCGGTGGAAGCACGCTATATGAATGGGCAATTGCTGGAGCCGGAACAGGGCTTTGCCGAAGATGGCCGACCGTTGGGGGCGGATGGCAAGCCGATTTCGCGGGTGCGCTGGTGGTATCGGCGGTGGGCGGATCCGCAGCAGGCCTGAAGGTTTTCTATTGGCAGCACTGGCCTTTCGCGAGCAAGCCCGCTCCCACAGTTGATCGCATTCCAATGTGGGAGCGGGCTTGCCCGCGAAGGGGCCGGCACACTCAACTCGGATCTCAGGGAATCAGCATCTGCATCTGCCCCGGCATCACAATCTTGATCACCCCCGCCCAGTTGCACATCAATGTGCTGTTGGCATCGATCGCCGGCATCCCGCCGAGCAACAGCGTCGGCGCGCCCCCTGGGATCCACGGCGTCGCCGTCGCCGGAATGCACGGCATCGGCGTCAGCACGCCGAGCGCCGCCGCGGTGGCGGCCGCCACCATCGGATTGGCCATGCTCATGCACACGCCGAACGGCAGGATGTTGACCAGCGGGATGTGATCCATGATGTTCGCCGCTGGCATCCCGCCCGTCAGGGTGCGATTGACCGGCAACACGTTGAGCATCGACGGCGCAGCGCCGAAGCTGCATTGCAAGGTGGCGCTGGAACAGACTTGCGGGCAGCCCATTTGCACTCTCCCTGTTGGACACGGCATACCTGCTGAACCTTAGTCGGCTGCGCCCCGTTGTGCACATTCCCACAGGTGATTATTCGGCAACACGCTAACCTATAAGACCTGCCCGCGCTTGTGAGCGACCGAGCGCGCCATTAGATTAGCCAATGATGTCTGGCCTCCAAAATAAGCAGAAGGGATAAGCATGGCGCTTACTGACCAGTCCACCCGTATCCGCTCCGGCGAAGAACTCGATGCCAGCCTGATCGATCCGTACCTCAAGGCGCATATTCCGGGCCTGACCGGCACACCTGCAATCAGCCAGTTTCCCGGCGGTGCGTCGAACCTGACCTACCTGCTCGAATACCCGCAGCAGGAGTTTGTCCTGCGCCGCCCACCGTTCGGCCACAAGGCCAAATCGGCCCACGACATGGGCCGTGAATTCCGCATCCTCAATCAATTGCGTGACGGCTTTCCCTACTGCCCGAAAGCCTACGTGCATTGCACCGACGAAGCCGTGATTGGCGCCGAGTTCTACGTGATGGAACGCGTCAACGGCATTATCCTGCGCGCCGAACTGCCACCGGAACTGGGCCTCGATTCGGCAAAAACCGAAGCGCTGTGCAAAAGCTTCATCGACCGTTTCGTCGAACTGCACCGCGTTGACTACAACGCCTGCGGCCTCGGCGACCTCGGCAAGCCTGAAGGCTACGTCGCCCGCCAGATCAAAGGCTGGAGCGAACGCTACGAAAAAGCCCTGA
The DNA here is from genome assembly GCF_014270125.1 of Pseudomonas sp. SWRI99. Lineage (NCBI taxonomy): Bacteria > Pseudomonadati > Pseudomonadota > Gammaproteobacteria > Pseudomonadales > Pseudomonadaceae > Pseudomonas > Pseudomonas sp. SWRI99. The sequence continues at coordinate 44,520 of NZ_JABWQR010000018.1, forward strand.
CCCCGGACGCCCCGCACTGGGAGAAAGTCAAAGCCTGGCTCAACGACAAAATGCCGGCCGACCACCCGACCTCAAGCATCGTCCACAACGATTACCGCTTCGATAACGTCATCCTCGACCCGGACAACCCGATGCAAATCATCGGCGTACTCGACTGGGAACTGACCACCCTCGGCGACCCGCTGATGGACCTGGGCAACACCCTCGCCTACTGGATCCAGGCCGACGACCCGGCGCCGGTGCAACTGATGCGCCGCCAGCCGAGCCACGCACCGGGCATGCTGACCCGCCGTGAATTCGTCGATTACTACGCCGAGCGCTCGGGCATCCAGATCGACAATTTCGACTTCTACTACACCTACGGCCTGTTCCGTCTGGCCGGCATCGTGCAGCAGATCTACTACCGCTTCTACCATGGCCAGACCCAGGACAAACGCTTCGCGCAGTTCATTCACATGAACAAACTGCTCGAGCAGATGAGCTTGCAGGTCATTTCGAAATCGAGCCTCTGACCCAGGCCTCCAACAAGACTTTTCACAAGGGAACCCCATGTCCAAGACTCAGTTGTTCGACCTCGACGGCAAAATCGCGTTCGTCTCCGGCGCCAGCCGTGGCATCGGTGAAGCCATCGCCAAACTGCTGGCCCAGCAAGGCGCCCACGTGATCGTTTCGAGCCGCAAACTCGACGGCTGCCAGCACGTCGCCGACGCGATCATCGCCGCCGGCGGCAAAGCCACCGCCGTCGCCTGTCACATCGGTGAAATGGAGCAGATCAGCCAAGTGTTTGCCGGGATCAAGGAACAGTTCGGCCGCCTCGATATCCTGGTCAACAACGCCGCCACCAACCCACAGTTCTGCAACGTGCTCGACACCGATCTGGGTGCCTTCCAGAAAACCGTCGACGTGAACATTCGCGGTTACTTCTTCATGTCGGTGGAAGCCGGCAAGTTGATGCGCGAAAACGGTGGCGGCAGCATCATCAACGTCGCCTCGATCAACGGTATCTCGCCGGGGATTTTCCAGGGGATCTACTCGGTGACCAAAGCCGCGGTGATCAACATGACCAAAGTCTTTGCCAAGGAATGCGCGCAGTTCGGCATCCGCTGCAATGCCCTGCTGCCAGGCCTGACCGACACCAAATTCGCCTCGGCGCTGGTGAAGAACGACGCGATCCTGAAACAGGCACTGACGCAAATCCCGCTCAAGCGCGTCGCCGACCCAAGCGAAATGGCTGGAGCGGTGCTCTACCTGGCCAGCGACGCGTCGAGCTACACCACCGGTGTTGCGCTGAATGTGGACGGCGGATTCCTGTCCTGATTTTTCAAGACACGCTTAACTTCCGTGGGAGAGCGCTTGCTGGCTAACGGTGTGTCAGGCACCTGCATCCGGACTGACACAACGCCTTCGCGAGCAAGCCCGCTCCCACAGGATCGGTGCATGATTCCAGGCTTCCTGCACCCGAGTCATCGCCAACCTTATTGCGTGACGCAGCGGGTAGTCGTGATATGGCGTGTCACCTGCTCATCCACATACATATCCCCCACAACCTCAGTATTTTCCAATACCTCACACCTGCGTTCCGGCGGTGGCGGCGGCGCTGCCGGCGGAGGGGGTGGCGGACTGGCACAGCCAGCCATCAACACTGCAAAAAAAGCCAACGGCAACACGCGTTTCCCAAGATTATTCATAGGACGACCCGCGGAAAGTGAGAGACAAACTCCCGCAACCGAACCGGTCACGGGAGACCTGACACCCATTCTTTATAGCCGAGCCCCCGGCGAGCGCCAGTAAAGCCGGGTTTTCGGAGGAGACTGGCTGTCGAATTTGCGTTGCCGGACAGGACGCCTTCGCTGGCAAGCCAGCTCCCACAGTTGGGATTGGGTGAATCTGATGGAAATGAGGCGGCTGGTCGGCCGTCATCGCGAGCAGGCTCACTCCTACAATTGAATCGCGTGCAGTCTGATGGACATGGGTCGGCTGGCAGGCCGTCTTCGCTGGCAAGCCAGCTCCCACAGTTGGGATTGGGTGAAATCTGATGGAAATGAGGCGGCTGGTTGGCCGTCATCGCGAGCAGGCTCGCTCCCACAATGGGATTGTGGTGGGTCAGGAGGATATGGGGCGGCTGGCAGGCCGCCTTCGCTGGCAAGCCAGCTCCCATAGTTGGGATTGGGTGAATCAGATGGAGATGAGGTGGCTGGTTGGCCCTCATCGCGAGCAGGCTCACTCCTACAATTGAATCGCGTGGAGTCTGATGGATATGGGTCGGCTGGCAGGCCGCCTTCGCTGGCAAGCCAGCTCCCACAGAAAAGCAAAAACAAAAGCAAAGCAAACCGCGCTGGCTTCTAACCACTCATCACAATGAGCGTTAGCTCAAGTACCGCGTTGGCTTCTAACCACTCATCACGATGAGCGTTAGCTCAAGTAAAGCTTTTGCTTCTCACCACTCAACACAATGAGCGTTAGCTCGAGTAAGGCTCTTGATCTTGATGCACGGCGCCCGTCGGCAGGCTGAGTGGAGGGATTGATCCGGGCGTGGGAGCGCAGCGACCGTTTGGCGCAGCCAAACACAGCGAGAGGAGGTGCAGCGAAGCAAACCGGAGACGCTGCGCCCGGATCGATCCCGCAGCGAAGGCACCCCGAGCCACAGCGAGGGGCCGCACGTCAGGGCAAAAGGCCTTTGGTTACTTTGGGCCCCCAAAGTCACCCGCCGTCAGGGCGGAACCCTAAGCAGCCGTTACCGCAGCAACGGATATGCCCCCCAAACCACCCAAAACCTGGTCGGCCCAAAGGCCGCCAAGACCAACCGCCCCCTAAGCCAACCCCGAATCCCGCGCCGAGCGCAAAGAATTGCTCTCAAGCTCATACCGCAATTCATCCACCAACGCCTCAACCGACTCAGGCGTACGCAGCGAACCCAGATCAAGACCACTGATCACCAGATCCACCTCCCCCGACTCGGGGTGATACAACTTGACCGTCAGCGAATGATCACCATCCACCGAACAATCACAAGCCAGCGGCGCAAAACTCTGCTCAAGCCGCGCGCGCAACTGCGCAAGATTCAACATGGACGTGGTTCCTATAGCCGTTTCGAAGGGGCACGATCGCAAGCCCGACATGGCTCGCACCGCACCCCACCAGCCTAAGAACCCACAGCCCCCGCCAAAACATGAATTTGCACCCTTGCACCTAGTGCATTTGCACCCCTAGCGCTGCCCTTTGGTGCCCCACTCTCCGGAAAACAAGCCACGCTCCCGAGCCCAGACAATCGCCTCGCTGCGGCTGTGCACGTCGAGTTTGGAATACACCGTGGCCACATGATTGCGCACGGTATTGGGCGCCAGCTTCAGTCGGGCGGCGATCTCCTTGTCCGCCAAACCTTCGCAGATCAACCCCAGCACATCGCGCTCACGCGCCGTCAGATCGGTAAACGAGGCGCTGGGCAACTGTGGCGAATTGAACTTCTTAACGTTCGCGAGCTTTTCGATCAGGGTCCGGCTGAACCAAGAAGCATCCTTCATCACCTCTTCAATCGCGGCCACCAGCTCCAGCTCCGTACGCTTGCGTTCAGTCATGTCCATCAACACCAGCAAATAACAGGACGTGTCGTGAATATTCACGGTGTCGGCCGACAATGCGCAGTCCAGCAGATCCTCATTCTTCTTGCGCACCCGTACGTCTACGCGGTCCACCCGACCGTTTTTCGCCAACGCCGCAAGTAACCCCGCACGCACACCGTCGTCGTCAATGAAGTTCAACTGCGTCACGGTTTTGCCCAGCACCTCCTCGCTGTCATAAGCGAGGGTTTCGAGGAAGGCCTGATTGACGTCGATGACGTCCTGATCCTCGGCGCTGCAAATCAGAATCGGCACAGGACTCAGACGAAAAGCCTTGGCGAACCGCTCCTCGCTCTGGCGCAGGGCCACTTCGACTTTGCGCCGTGGCTCCATGTCGACGAAGGAAAACAGCATGCAGTTCTCGTCGTTGAGCAGCAGCGGCTGCCCGGCAACGATCACCTGTTTGCTGCCGCCATCGGGCAGGTGCAGTTCGGCCTGCATCTGCGGAATGGTCGCAACGTCGCGCAGACGCTGAATGGCAAGGTCGCGTCGCTCGGCCTGTTCAAAAATATCGATTTCATAGGCCGACGTGCCGATCACCTGCTCGCGGGTGTAGCCGGTCATCTCCAGGAAACCCGGATTGACCTTGATATAGCGCAAGTCGCTGAGCCGACAGATCACCGCCGGTGCCGGGTTGGCATTGAAAGTTTTTTCGAAGCGCTGCTCGGCGTTGGCCCAATCGGTGACGTCGCTCATGATCAGCACCAGCGACTCGGGCTGGCCTTCACGGTCAGTCAGCACCATGCTGCGCACACTGTGCACCCAGATGCGCTCCGGATCGTCCACGGGTGAGACTTCGATGAGCACGTCATTGAACACCTCACAGCGCGCGACACGGCTGATCGGGTAGTGCTCCGGCGACAAGGTGTGATTATTGCGATAGCGCAGGCTGAAGCGCTTGGCGTACTCGTCGGCGTGGGCGCCCAGATCGCCGATAGTGCTGACGCCGTGCATGGCCAGCGCCGCCTCGTTGGCCCAGAGAATGCTCTGGTCGAGCTCCAGCAAAATGACGCCATCGGACAGGCCGGCAATGATTTGCTGCAACTGACGACGATTGGTTTCGGTGGTCAGGACTTCCTGGCTCATTGGATCTCCACAACGTAATGCGGCTAGGTGAAGAGTACGACCGCAGCGGTTCGGGATCGTGCCACAGCCTCAAAATCGCCAAAAATCCACTGTGGGAGCGAGCCTGCTCGCGAAAGCGTGGTGTCATTCAGAGCATTCATTGACTGACTCAGCGCATTCGCGAGCAGGCTCGCTCCCACAGGTTTGCTGGGTGCGTTTACCTTAGGCGGCACGCTCGCTGGCCGCCACCATCGCCGAAGCCGCCAACATTGCCCTTAGTAACACCGCGCACCCTGCCGCGAGATCATCCGGTGCTGCGTTCTCGATTTCGTTGTGGCTGATCCCGCCTTCACACGGCACAAAAATCATGCCCGCCGGGCCGAGTTCGGCGAGGAAGATCGCGTCGTGGCCGGCGCCGCTGACGATGTCCATGTGCGACAGACCTAGCCCTTTCGCTGCGCCACGCACCGCCTCCACGCAGCCCTTTTCAAAGTACAGCGGCGGGAAGTCGGCGGTCGGGGTCAATTCGTAGGTGAGGCCGTGCTGTTGGCAAGTGGCGTCGATCACCTGCTGCACTTCGGCGATCATCGAATCCAGGCGCGCCGGTTCCAGATGCCGGAAATCCAGGGTCATGCGCACCTCGCCAGGGATGACGTTGCGTGAGCCGGGGTAGGCTTGCAGGCAGCCGACCGTGCCGCAGGCGTGGGGCTGGTGGCCGAGCGCGGCGCGGTTGACGGCGCCGACGATCACGGCGGCACCGACCAGGGCGTCCTTGCGCAGGTGCATCGGCGTCGGGCCGGCGTGTGCTTCGACGCCGCGCAGCTTGAGGTCGAACCACTTCTGCCCTAGCGCGCCGAGTACCACACCAATCGTTTTCTGCTCATCTTCGAGGATCGGGCCTTGTTCAATGTGCGCTTCGAAATAGGCGCCAACCTTGTGCCCGCTGACCTTGCGCGGGCCGGCGTAGCCAATGGCGTTGAGCGCTTGGCCGACCGTGACGCCGTCGGCATCGACCTTGGCCAGGGTTTCTTCCAGGGTGAATTTCTCGGCGAAGACGCCGGAGCCCATCATGCACGGAGCGAAGCGCGAGCCCTCTTCGTTGGTCCAGACCACCACTTCCAGCGGCGCTTCAGTTTGCACGCCGAGGTCATTGAGAGTACGCAGCACTTCGACACCCGCCAGGACACCAAAGCAACCGTCGAACTTGCCGCCGGTGGGCTGGGTGTCGATGTGGCTGCCGGTCATCACTGGCGGCAGATCCGGATTGCGCCCCGGGCGCCGGGCGAAGATGTTGCCGACCGCATCGACCGTGACGCTGCAACCGGCGTCCGTGCACCATTGCACGAACAGGTCGCGGGCCTGCCGGTCGAGGTCGGTCAGGGCCAAGCGACAGACACCGCCCTTGACCGTCGCGCCGAGTTTGGCCAGTTCCATGAGCGAGGCCCACAGGCGATCGCGGTTGATGTGCTGATGGCTCGATTGCAGAACGTCTACGGCTGCGTTCATGGGGATCTCCTCAGTGCTGATACCGATAGGGACGCGGAGCGTCCCGGGCTGCATTCCCACGCAGAGCGTGGGAACGATCAAATGCGTTTCCCCTGTGGGAGCGAGCCTGCTCGCGAAGAGGTCATTGGGTTACACCGCTGTTTTCACGGCAGAAGGCTGCGCCCGCATCACGCACAACCCGTAATAAATAACCCCGCCCAGTGCCGAGCCGGTAAACCAGCCATAGCTGTAGAACCAGCTGAACGCGTCACTGCCCAGCGACAGCAAGGTCAGCACCACCGGCACGCCAAACGCGACAAACCCGGCCAGGTTCCACGCCGGATAGACGTCGTCACGGTACAAACCGGCGAGGTCCAGTTGCTGTTTCTTGATGAGGAAATAGTCCACCACCATGATTCCGGCAATCGGTCCGAGCAGGCTCGAATAGCCCAGCAGCCAATTGGAATAGACAGTCTCCAGGCTGACCTCGGAAACGATCCAGCCGAGCTTTTTCATCAGTTCGTGGGCCATCAGCGCCAGCCCCACCAGCCCGGTCAACAACACCGCTTTGGTGCGATTGATGACCTTCGGCGCGAGGTTCTGAAAGTCGTTGGTGGGCGAGACGATATTCGCCGCAGTGTTGGTCGACAGCGTGGCAATGATGATCAGCGCCATCGCCAGCGCGACCCATACCGGACTCTGAATATGGCCGATCAGGGTGACCGGATCAGACACCGTGACGCCAACCAGTTTCACCGACGCGGCGGTCATCACCACGCCCAGCGCGGCGAACAAAAACATGGTCAGCGGCAAGCCGATGATCTGCCCCAGAATCTGGTCCTTCTGGCTCTTGGCGTAACGGCTGAAGTCGGGAATGTTCAGCGACAACGTCGCCCAGAAACCGACCATCGCCGTCAGCCCGGCGGCGAAGTAACTGACCACACTGGCGCCTTCCGGCCGTTTCGGCGGGATCGCCAGCAGCTCCGTCATCGACACATTGGGCATCGCCCACACCAGCAGGCCGATACCTACCGCGACCAGCAGCGGCGCGGACAGGGTTTCGAGCCACTTGATCGATTCGGCGCCACGAATCACCACCCACAGGTTCAGCGCCCAGAACACCATGAAACCGATGACCTCGCCCGTGCCGCCAAGGGATTTCCAGCCCTCGAACACCGACCCGAGGAACAGATGAATCGCCAGCCCGCCGAACATCGTTTGAATGCCGAACCAGCCGCACGCCACCAGCGCGCGAATCAGGCACGGTACGTTGGAGCCGAGGATGCCAAACGACGAGCGCAGCAGCACCGGGAACGGTATGCCGTACTTGGTGCCGGGGAAGGCGTTCAGCGTGAGTGGGATCAGCACGATGATGTTGGCGAACAGAATCGCCAGCAGCGCCTCACCCACGGTCAGGCCAAAGTAGGCGGTGAGCACACCGCCGAGGGTGTACGTCGGCACGCAGATCGCCATGCCGACCCACAACGCGGTGATGTGCCATTTGTTCCAGGTGCGTTCGCGCACCTGAGTCGGTGCCATGTCGTGGTTGTAACGGGGACTGTCGAGGACGTCGCTGCCGGCTTCGAGTTCGTACAAGCCGTCGCGCTCGGTCACTTGCGATCTGATCTGTTGCATGGCCGCTCCACTGTTCTTCTGATTATTTTTTGCTCATCAGGCGGCTGGCACACGCAGGTACAAGCCGGACGATGGCCGGAGGAACTGACAACTTTCTGCACCGGCCATCGTGCAGCGGCGGCATCAATAAACGTGCCGGGTGTCCCGCTTGCGCCTCGGACGGTGTCGCCAATGCGGTGCAACTTTTTGATATTCAACAGTTTTAATTGTTGATCGGTGGAGTCCTCGAAAACTGCGCGGCGCGTTCAGGCTAAACGACCGACAAGTTGTCCGAATTGTCAGGACTCAAACTGGTGCACTGCACTTTTTTTTCATCACGGGCGAGCAATCGCAGCTCAACTTCAAGCGGCTGATTTCACATAGGAAATCTTGCTCATATTTCCATCCTGTCAAGTGCGTCAAAATGGTGAGCTGCCTCACCATTTTGGTGAATTGACGATTTAATCGTTATTTTTCAATCATTTAATTCATACATAAGCTTATAAAAAATAATCTTGATCTATTACAAATCTGCGACTAGTTTCTATTCCTGACAGCACTGACAGGAATACAACCCGCTGTGTTGTCTATCAATAAAACATCTAGAGCCGGCACAAGTCGGTCATGCCTGCGAGGAACTCGGAATGTCTCTGTTGATCCGTGGCGCCACCGTTGTTACCCATGATGAAAGTTATCGCGCCGACGTCTATTGCGCTGACGGCGTGATCAAAGCCATCGGTGAAAACCTCGATATTCCCGCCGGCGCCGAAATGCTCGACGGCAGCGGCCAGTACCTGATGCCCGGCGGCATCGATCCGCACACGCACATGCAGTTGCCCTTCATGGGCACGGTCGCCAGCGAAGATTTCTACAGTGGCACGGCGGCCGGCCTGGCCGGCGGCACGACCTCGATCATCGACTTTGTGATTCCCAATCCGCAGCAATCTTTGATGGAAGCGTTTCATCAATGGCGCGGCTGGGCGGAAAAGTCCGCGTCGGATTACGGTTTTCACGTGGCGATCACCTGGTGGAGCGAACAGGTGCGCGAGGAAATGGCTGAGTTGGTCAGCCAGCACGGCGTCAACAGCTTCAAGCATTTCATGGCCTATAAAAACGCGATCATGGCCGCCGACGACACCTTGGTGGCGAGTTTCGAGCGCTGCCTGGAACTCGGCGCAGTGCCGACTGTGCACGCCGAAAACGGCGAGTTGGTCTATCACCTGCAACGCAAGCTGATGGCGCAGGGCATCACCGGCCCAGAGGCGCATCCGCTGTCGCGTCCGTCGCAAGTTGAAGGCGAAGCGGCCAGTCGCGCCATTCGCATCGCCGAGACCCTTGGCACGCCGCTGTATCTGGTCCATGTCTCGACCAAAGAAGCCCTCGATGAAATCACCTACGCGCGCAGCAAGGGCCAGCCGGTTTACGGCGAAGTATTGGCCGGACACCTGCTGCTCGATGACAGCGTCTACCAACACCCGGACTGGCAGACCGCCGCCGGTTACGTGATGAGTCCGCCGTTTCGCCCGCGCGGTCATCAAGAAGCGCTGTGGCACGGCCTGCAAAACGGCAATCTGCACACCACCGCCACTGATCACTGCTGCTTCTGCGCGGAACAGAAAGCCGCCGGGCGCGACGATTTCAGCAAAATCCCCAACGGCACCGCCGGTATCGAAGACCGCATGGCGGTGCTCTGGGACGAAGGGGTGAACACCGGACGATTGTCGATGCAAGACTTCGTCGCCCTGACCTCAACCAACACCGCGAAGATTTTCAATCTGTACCCGCGCAAAGGCGCCGTCCGCGTCGGTGCCGATGCCGACCTGGTGCTGTGGGACCCGCACGGCACGCGGACCATTTCCGCCAAGACCCACCATCAGCAGGTGGACTTCAACATTTTCGAAGGCAAGACCGTGCGCGGCGTGCCGAGCCATACCGTCAGCCAGGGCCGGGTGGTCTGGGCCGATGGCGATCTGCGCGCCGAGCGCGGCGCGGGACGCTACATCGAACGACCGGCGTATCCGGCGGTGTTTGATTTGCTCAGCAAGCGGGCGGAACTGCACAGGCCGCAGACTGTGAAACGCTGAAGGCGGCCTTCGGCCTATCGCTGGCAAGCCAGCTCCCACAGGGATCTGTGGTGCTCACAAAACCTTGTAGGAGCTGGCTTGCCAGCGATGAGGCCATCCCGAACACCACAAAAACCCATGCCCACCAGAGGCAGCACCTCAATTAGCCATGAGGCCATAAACCGTGATCGAGTCCCTGAACCACCTCCCCCACCCGCACGAAAGCGCGGCCGCCCTCGCCGGCCATTTCACTGATCTGGCGCCGCCGCTCAATGCCCGGCAGTCGCATCTGGAAGCGTCGCGCTGCCTGTATTGCTACGACGCGCCTTGCGTCAACGCATGCCCGAGCGAGATCGATATCCCTTCATTCATCCGCAACATCCATCAAGACAACGTAGCGGGCGCCGCGCAGAAAATCCTTTCGGCGAACATCCTCGGCGGCAGTTGCGCGCGGGTCTGTCCGACCGAAATCCTTTGCCAACAGGCTTGCGTACGCAACAACGCCCAGGAATGCGCACCGGTGCTGATTGGCCTGCTGCAACGCTACGCCGTCGATAACGCCCACTTCACCGAGCATCCGTTTCAGCGCGCCGCCGCCACCGGCAAACGTATCGCCGTGGTCGGTGCCGGACCTGCCGGTTTGTCCTGCGCACACCGCAGTGCCATGCACGGTCATGAGGTGGTGATTTTCGAAGCCCGGGACAAGGCTGGCGGTCTCAACGAATACGGGATCGCCAAGTACAAACTGGTCGATGATTACGCGCAGAAGGAACTGGATTTCCTCCTGCAAATCGGCGGCATCGAGATCCGTCATGGGCACAAACTCGGTGAGAACCTGACCCTCAGCGAACTGCATCAGCAGTTCGACGCCGTGTTTCTCGGCCTGGGTCTGAATGCCAGCAAACAACTCGGGTTGGCCCACGAAGATGCGCCCGGCCTGCTCGCCGCCACCGACTACATTCGCGAACTGCGCCAGGCCGACGACCTCACGCAGCTACCACTGGCCGATCGCTGCATCGTCCTTGGCGCCGGTAACACAGCCATCGACATGGCCGTGCAGATGGCCCGTCTCGGAGCACGCGAGGTGAATCTGGTCTATCGCCGTGGCGCGGCGGACATGGGTGCGACTGTTCATGAGCAAGACATCGCCAAAGCCAATCAGGTGCGCCTGCTGACCTGGGCACAACCAGAGCACGTGCTGCTCGACGACCTGGGCCGCGTGCGCGGCATGCGTTTCGTCCGTACCGCCCTGGTCGACGGTCGCCTGCAAAGCACCGCAGAGACCTTCGAACTGGCGGCCGACGCGATCTTCAAAGCCATCGGCCAGAGCTTCGACGGTGCGGCCCTCAGCGATCCGCTGGCGCGCGAACTCAAGCGCCAGGGCGAACGGATTCAGGTCGATGAAAACCTGCGCACCAGCATCCCCGGGGTATACGCCGGCGGTGACTGCACCAGCCTCGATCAGGACCTCACCGTGCAAGCGGTGCAGCATGGCAAACGCGCCGCCGAGGCGATCAATGTGCAACTGATGCTCAACGTGGAGGCTGCGTAAATGGCTGATCTCTCGATAGTCTTCGCTGGCATCAAGGCGCCGAACCCGTTCTGGCTGGCCTCCGCGCCACCCACCGACAAGGCTTACAACGTCGTCCGCGCCTTCGAAGCAGGCTGGGGCGGCGTGGTCTGGAAAACCCTTGGTGAGGACCCGGCGGCGGTCAATGTTTCATCACGTTATTCGGCGCACTACGGCGCCAACCGCGAAGTGCTGGGCATCAACAACATCGAACTGATCACCGACCGTTCGCTGGAGATCAACCTGCGCGAAATCACCCAAGTGAAGAAGGACTGGCCGGACCGCGCGCTGATCGTTTCGCTGATGGTGCCGTGTGTCGAGGAGTCGTGGAAACACATTTTGCCGCTGGTCGAGGCCACCGGCGCCGACGGCATAGAACTGAACTTCGGCTGCCCCCACGGCATGCCCGAACGCGGTATGGGCGCGGCGGTCGGTCAGGTGCCGGAATACGTCGAGCAGGTGACGCGCTGGTGCAAGACGTATTGCTCGCTGCCGGTGATCGTCAAACTGACGCCGAACATCACCGACATTCGTGTCGCCGCGCGTGCCGCCCATCGTGGCGGTGCGGATGCGGTGTCGCTGATCAACACGATCAACTCGATCACCAGTGTCGACCTGGAACACATGGTCGCGCTGCCCACCGTCGGCAGCAAAAGCACCCACGGCGGTTATTGCGGTTCGGCGGTCAAGCCGATTGCGCTGAACATGGTTGCGGAAATCGCCCGTGATCCGCAGACCCAGGGCCTGCCAATCTGCGGCATCGGTGGCATTGGCAGTTGGCGCGACGCAGCCGAGTTCATGGCACTGGGCAGCGGCGCGGTGCAAGTGTGCACGGCGGCGATGCTGCATGGCTTCCGCATTGTCGAGGAGATGAAGGACGGCTTGTCGCGGTGGATGGACAGCCAGGGTTACGCCAACATCGCCGAATTTTCCGGGCGTGCCGTGGGCAATACCACGGACTGGAAATACCTCGATATCAACTATCAGGTCATCGCAAAGATTGATCAGGACGCGTGTATTGGTTGCGGGCGCTGCCACATTGCGTGTGAAGACACCTCACACCAGGCGATCGGCAGTCTCAGACAGGCCGACGGCACCCATAAATACGAAGTGATCGATGACGAGTGTGTGGGCTGCAATTTGTGCCAGATCACCTGTCCGGTGGCGAACTGCATCGAGATGGTCGCGGTGGAGACGGGCAAGCCGTTTCTGGACTGGAACCATGATCCGAGGAATCCTTACCATGTTTCTGCTTGAGGGAAGCGGTGCCTGAACCGAAGCCATCGCGAGCAGGCTCACTCCTACATTTGGAATGCGTTCCCCTGTAGGAGTGAGCCTGCTCGCGAAGAGGCCAGCCCGGCCACCACAAGATTCAAGGCTCCAGGCCGATCCCTCGCAATATGACCCCGGTCACCGTCTGCACCGCCCGCTCGAACTGCATATCCGACAACGGCTGATGTTCGTTGAGGATATTCACCTGATGATCGAAGTCGGCATAGTGCTGCGTCGACGCCCAGATCATGTACAGCAGACTCGACGGTTCAACCGGCAGGATCCGCTGGTCCTCGACCCACTGGCGGATCTTCGCTTCCTTCATTTTCGCCCAGTCGTACAGGCTGACATCCAGTGCCTCGCCCAGCGTCGGTGCGCCGTGGATGATTTCGTTGGCCCAGACTTTCGAGCCGTACGGCCGGCTGCGCGAGTGGTTCATCTTGGCGCGGATGTAGCTGCTCAGCACCACGCGCGGATCGTCAAACATTTCGAAGCACAGCGCGTCCTGCTTCCACACTTCCAGCAGGTCGAACAGCACCGCACTGTACAGCTCGCTCTTGGTGCTGAAGTAATAATGCAGGTTGGAGCGCGGCAGTTGCGCCTGGGCCGCGATATCGGCCATGGCCGTACCGCCGAAGCCTTTTTCGGCGAAGACTTTTTCCGCCGCCAGAAGGATTTTCTCGACGTTGCTGCGGCGAATTTCGATTTTGTGATTGCCCATGTGGGCTCCCTGACGGCGGCGTTGCTGAAGACTAGCGGATAATGACCTGTAGGAGTGAGCCTGCTCGCGATAGCGGTCTTTCAGGCAATTGATCATCGACTGACAGACCGCTATCGCGAGCAGGCTCACTCCTACAATGATCGCGGTGGATCAATGCGGCTGGGTATCGCCCGCCGCCGTGTCGATGCTGACCACCACCGACATACCCGGCCGCAGGCGCTCTTCTTCCGGCTGATCCGGGTCAATGGTGATCCTGACCGGCACCCGCTGGGCGATTTTGACGAAATTGCCGGTCGCATTATCGGCCTGCAACAAGGCGAATTCAGAGCCGGTGCCCGGCGAAATATGCTGCACATGCCCGGTGAATCGGCGGTGGTTCAGCGCATCGACAGTGAACCGCACCGGTTGCCCGACCCGCACGTTGGCCATCTGGGTTTCCTTCATGTTGGCGATCACCCATTTCTGCTCGGGCACTAACGCCATCAGTTGCGCGCCGGAGTTGACGTAGGCGCCGAGGCGCACGCCAATCTGGCCGAGCTGACCGTCACGCGGCGCGACAATCCGTGTGTTCGACAGGTCGATCCGCGCCAGTTGCACCGCCGCTTCGGCACTGGCCACCGCCGCTTCCAGCGAGCCGCGATTGACGATCACCGTTTGCAGATCCTGGCGGGCGATTTCCAGATTGGCCTTGGCTTGCGCCACTGCCGCCGTGCTCTGCGCATTGGCCGCCAGGGTCACGTCGAATTCGCGCTTCGACACCGAACCGTCGCGCACCAGTTCCTGATTACGGCGCAGGTCCGCCTCGCTCTTGCGCAACTGCGCCTGGCTGTCGGCCAACACGGCTTGACGCAACTTGATCGTCGCTTCGGCGCTGTTGCGTTGCTGCACCACATTGGCCAGCCCGGCTTTTTGCACCGCCAGTTGCGCCAGTGACTGGTCGAGGCGCTGCTGATAGATGCGGTCGTCAAGACGCACCAGCAGGTCACCGGCCTTCACGTACTGGAAGTCCTGCACCGGCACTTCGAACACATAACCGCTGAGCTGCGGCCCGATGATCGTCACCTGCCCCCGGACCAAGGCGTTTTCTGTGGTTTCGACGGCGCTGCTGAACGGCGGCAGTTGCCAGGCATACAAGACGATCAGCACGCCGACGATGGCGATTGCCGCAAAGCCCAGCGAAGAAATGATCCGCACGCGTAAAGAACGCGGCTCGGTGTTTGGCGATGACGGCGGCGCCTCGCCTTCAGGGGTGGCGGCAATGGCGTTGGTGGTTGTGGTGGTCGGTTCGGTCATGAAGAAGTGGCGCCGCTGGAAGGTCCGTTAGGTGTCGGTTCGACGGTTTTGGTGGTGCTCATCAGCCACAGCGCCCGGATCGAAATCCAGATCATGGTCAGCACCGCAATCACCGCGATCAGCATGAAGACATCGTTATAGGCCAACACGTTCGCTTCACGCGTGGCCGCATTGGCCAGACTGCGGATGCCGGCCAGGTTGCGCAGGCTCGGGTCGGCGAGCAGCGAGCCGTACGCCGAACCGCCGCTTTGCACCCGCGCTGCAACCAACGGATCGGACATCACCAGGTGATCGACGAGATGGCTGGAATGAAACTTCTCCCGCACGACCTGGAACGTACCCAGCAGCGCCGCGCCAATCAACCCGCCGAGGTTGTTACAGATCCCGAAGAGCACGGAAAAACTCACCAGATTGCGCGGATTGGTCAGCACGTTGCGCGTCCCCAGCACCAGGGTCGGACCGAGGAAAAACGTGCTGCCGAACGCCAGCAGGAACTGACTGAAATACAGGTTTTCGGGACGGGTCAGGTTGTTCGAAAAACTGTCCATCACTGAACCGGTGGCCATCAGCGCCAGCGAGATGATCAGCGGCAGCAGCAGGTGTTTCGGGTCGATCGTCAGCGCGCTGATCAGCAACCCGGCGACGCTGCCCAGCAGCATCACCACGTACAGGCTGTGCAATTGCTGACTGCTCATGTTGAGGTTCTGCATGAAACCCACGGCACCGGTCGATTGTTCGGAGGTGACCATGCGGATCAGCACCACCGCCAGCGCCAGTCGCACCATCGCCCCGCTGCCCAGCCAGCGGGTCATCAGCATCGGGTTGCTGCGGTTATGTTCGATCGCCAGGCCCATGATGATCAGCGCAATCGACCCGGCCAGGGCAATGCCGATCCAGCCCGCCTCCAGCCACCAGTCGATGCGTCCCAGCGACAGCACCGCGCACAACAGCGCGACGCCGCTGGCGAGAATCGCGAAGGTCAGAAAATCGAGCTTCTCGAACGTTTTGAAGCGGTCACCGGGCGGCAACTTCAGCAGCAGCACACAACCGAGCGAGAGCAGCGCCATGCCCAATTCAAACAGGTACAAGCCGCGCCACTCGGCAATCTGCAGCAAATCTTCGGAGAACAGCCGTGCCAGCGGCAAGGCCAGTTGTGAGGTGCCTAGGCCCAGCACCAGCGCCTTCAGTCGCCACTTCGCCGGGAACGCCTGGACCATGTAATACAGACCCAGCGAACTCAGCGCCGCACCGACCATGCCGTGGGCCGCACGCACCGCCACGGCGGAATTCAAGTCGTTGACGAACAAGTGGCCGAAGGTCACCAACGCGTACAGCACCAGGAACACTTCGGTGAAAGCGCGCAAGCCGAACTGTTGGCGAAACTTCACCAGCAGCAGGTTCATTGACACGTTGGTCATCACATACGCCGCCGGCAGCCAGGCCATTTCCGCAGTGGTCGCGCCGAGCGAACCTTGCAGATAAGGCAGGTTGGCAACCACCAGCGAGTTACCCAAACCACCGGTCACCGCCACCAGCACCCCGACCGCCGCATACGCCAGGCGTTTGGGCGTTGAGTGCAGTGGTGTCGAGGGAGAACCGGGCAGGCTGGGCTTTTCGTGCGGCTGCCAGTTGCGCGGGGCGTATTTATCCATGGATCGGCCTTGTGCGGGGGTGAGGGAAGTTTGCCGCAATTTCACTGGCAACACACTTTCCCGTAGACAACAAAAAAACCCTGTAGGAGTGAGCCTGCTCGCGATTGCGGTGTGTCAGTCACCAATTGATTGTCTGATAGATCGCTATCGCGAGCAGGCTCACTCCTACAGGGGGAACGTTGCGCCTGGGAGTCATCGTATAACTTCCAGTTGACATTCCCTGAAAATCTGGGAAATATCCGCATCCGTGTTGTACGACGACGTATGACAAATAATAAAAACAACAAACGATCCAGGGAGCGTCACAGTGAGCACACTCGCCCGCAATTCCGTCCGCCCTTCCCGCTTTACCGCCATTCGCACGCGTTCCACCTTGAGCCTGGTCGGCTGCAGCAGCCTCGCCTTTGCCTTGCCAATGAGCGCCGAAGCCGAGGGCTTTCTCGAAGACAGCAAAGCCACGCTGAACCTGCGCAACGCCTATTTCAACCGCAACTTCGTCAACCCGGCCAACCCGCAGGGCAAGGCCGAAGAGTGGACGCAGAACTTTATCCTCGATGCCAAATCCGGCTTCAGCCAAGGCACCGTCGGCTTCGGTCTCGACATCCTTGGCATGTATTCGCAGAAGCTCGATGGCGGCAAAGGCACGGGCGGCACGCAGCTGTTGCCGATCCACGATGACGGGCGTCCGGCCGATAACTTCGGCCGTCTCGGCGTGGCGCTGAAAGCCAAGGTGTCGAAAACGGAATTGAAAGTCGGCGAATGGATGCCGGTGCTGCCGATCCTGCGTTCCGACGATGGCCGCTCGCTGCCGCAGACCTTTCGCGGCGGCCAGATCACCTCCACCGAGATCAACGGCCTGACCGTCTACGGCGGCCAGTTCCGCGGCAACAGCCCGCGCAACGACGCCAGCATGGAAGACATGTCGATGAACGGCCGCGGCGCGTTCACTTCCGACCGCTTCAACTTCGGCGGCGGCGAATACAGCTTCAATGAAAAGCGCACCATGGTCGGCGTGTGGTACGCCGAACTCACTGATATCTATCAGCAGCAGTATTTCAACCTCAGCCACAGCCAGCCGATGGGCGACTGGACGCTGGGCGCCAACCTCGGTTTCTTCACCGGCAAGGAAGACGGCAGCGCCCAGGCCGGCGACCTCGACAACAAAACCGCATTCGCCCTGCTCTCGGCCAAATATGGCGGCAACACGTTCTACGTCGGCCTGCAGAAACTCACTGGCGACGATGGCTGGATGCGCGTCAACGGCACCAGCGGCGGCACCCTGGCCAACGACAGCTACAACGCCAGCTATGACAACGCCAAAGAGCGCTCCTGGCAGCTGCGCCACGACTACAACTTCGCCGCCCTTGGCGTGCCTGGCCTGACCCTGATGAACCGCTACATCAGCGGTGACAACGTGCACACCGCCACCACCAGCGATGGCAAGGAGTGGGGGCGCGAGTCGGAACTGGCCTACACCGTGCAGAGCGGCCCATTGAAGAGCCTGAACGTGAAATGGCGCAACGCGACGATCCGCCGCGACTTCAGCACCAACGAATTTGACGAGAACCGGATCTTCATCAGCTATCCGATTTCGTTGTTGTAATTTCCGAGGCGACACCGACCCCCTGTAGGAGTGAGCCTGCTCGCGATAGCGTCGTGTCAGCCGACATATTCCTTGACTGATACACCGCTATCGCGAGCAGGCTCACTCCTACAATGGGATCGCGTTGCAAGGAAGGAAAACGGACTGGCCCTTCCGTCATCTACACCAAAAGTCGCGTTGACAAGATCCGGAAACCCTACCGATACTTCAGCGCAGTCATACGACAACCTACAACAAACCTAATAACAATGTGTTCAGGGATTGCCATGACGTCTACTTCTACCCCCCGCGCTCCTTTCAACCGCCTGCTGCTGACCGGTGCCGCCGGAGGCCTGGGCAAAGTGCTGCGCGAACGCCTGCGCCCCTACGCCAACGTGCTGCGCCTGTCCGACATCGCCGCCCTCGCCCCGGCGACCGACGAGCATGAAGAAGTCGTGCTCTGCGACCTCGCCAACAAGCAAGCCGTGCATCAATTGGTCGAAGGTGTCGACGCCATCCTGCATTTCGGCGGTGTCTCGGTTGAGCGTCCGTTCGAAGAGATCCTAGGCGCCAACATCTGCGGCGTTTTCCACATTTACGAGGCCGCACGCAAGCACGGTGTGAAGCGGGTGATCTTCGCCAGCTCCAACCACGTCATCGGATTCTACAAACAGGACGAAAAGCTCGACGCCACTTCCGCGCGCCGCCCGGACGGTTACTACGGTCTGTCCAAGTCCTACGGCGAAGACATGGCCAGTTTTTACTTCGATCGCTATGGCATCGAAACCGTCAGCATCCGCATCGGCTCCTCGTTCCCCGAGCCGCAAAACCGCCGGATGATGCACACCTGGCTGAGCTTCGACGATCTCACGCAACTGCTCGAACGCTCGCTGTACACGCCAAATGTCGGCCACACCGTGGTTTACGGCATGTCCGCCAACAAGGACGTCTGGTGGGACAACCGCTACGCCAGCCACCTCGGCTTCGAAGCCCGCGACACCTCGGAAGTATTCCGCGACAAGGTCGAAGCGCAGCCGATGCCGGCCGAGGATGATCCGGCGCGGATCTATCAGGGCGGCGCCTTCGTTGCAGCAGGCCCGTTCGGCGACTGACCACTCGACTTGATCCCCCTCCAACAAAAAGCCAAGGGAATGAGTATGCAAGCCGAATTGATCGTCGACGCCCGCAACGCGGTCGGTGAAAGCCCGGTCTGGGTGCCGCAGGAAAACGCGCTGTACTGGGTCGACATCCCCAACGGCGGGCTGCAACGCTGGAGCGCCGATACCGGGCACGTCGACTCCTGGAAAACCCCGGAAATGCTCGCCTGCATCGCCCGGCACAGCAAGGGCGGCTGGATCGCCGGCATGGAAAGCGGTTTCTTCCATTTGCATCCGCACAGCGACGGCAGCCTGGACGCCACGTTGCTGGCGACCGTCGACCACAGCCGCCCCGACATGCGCCTCAACGACGGTCGCTGCGACCGTCAGGGCCGTTTCTGGGCC
Source organism: Pseudomonas sp. SWRI99 (assembly GCF_014270125.1). Taxonomy (NCBI): domain Bacteria; kingdom Pseudomonadati; phylum Pseudomonadota; class Gammaproteobacteria; order Pseudomonadales; family Pseudomonadaceae; genus Pseudomonas; species Pseudomonas sp. SWRI99. The sequence goes on from NZ_JABWQR010000018.1 coordinate 63,956, forward strand.
GGCAGCATGGTCTTGAACATGGGCCTGAACGCGCCTGAAGGCCGGCTCTATCGCTACAGCGCCGGGCAGACTGGCGTGGTCGAAGCGCAACTTGACGGTTTCATCGTGCCCAACGGTCTGGGTTTCAGCCCTGACGGCAAAACCATGTACCTGTCGGATTCGCATCCCGACGTGCAATTGATCTGGGCTTTCGATTACGACACCGAGACCGGCACGCCGTCGAATCGGCGCGTGTTTGTGGACATGAACCACTTCCCCGGCCGTCCCGATGGCGCCGCCGTGGATGCCGAAGGCTGCTACTGGATCTGCGCCAACGATGCCGGCCTGATCCACCGCTTCGCCCCTGACGGCCGCCTCGATTTCTCACTGGAAGTGCCGGTGAAAAAACCGACCATGTGTGCGTTCGGCGGGCGCGACATGGACACCTTGTTCGTCGCCTCGATTCGACCTGGCGACGGTCAGGATCCGCAGTCCCTGGCCGGCGGCGTGTTCGCCTTGAAGCCCGGCGTCAAAGGCCTCGCCGAACCTGAATTCAACGATTTGCTTTAAAACCCTCTGCTGCACCGCTGCGCCTTGAACACAAAAATAACAAGACTGGAGACTCACCCCCATGAACTTCAAACGCACCTTGCTCGCCGCTGCGCTTCCGCTGATGTTTACCCTCGCTGGCGCCGCCCAGGCACTGGAACTCAAAGTCGCCGACATCCACCCCAAGGGTTATCCGACCACGGTGGCGGAAGAAAACATGGGCAAGACGCTGACCAAAGAGACCAACGGCGAGCTGACCTTCAAGTACTTCCCAGGCGGTGTGCTGGGTTCTGAAAAAGAAGTCATCGAACAGATGCAAGTCGGCGCGATACAGATGTCCCGGGTCAGTCTGGGGATCGTCGGCCCGGTGGTGCCGGACGTGAACGTATTCAACATGCCGTTCATCTTCCGAGACCACCAGCACATGCGCAACGTCATCGACGGTGCAGTGGGCGATGAAATCCTCGACAAGATCACCAACTCGGAATTTGGTCTGGTGGCCCTCGCCTGGATGGACGGCGGCACGCGCAACATCTACACCAAGAAACCGGTGCGCAAGCTCGAAGACCTCAAGGGCATGAAAATCCGCGTGCAAGGCAACCCGATGTTCATCGAGATGATGAACGCCATGGGCGCCAACGGTATCGCCATGGACACCGGCGAGATCTTCAGCGCCCTGCAGACCGGCGTGATCGACGGCGCGGAAAACAACCCGCCGACCCTGCTCGAACACAACCACTTCCAGAACGCCAAGTTCTACAGCCTGACCGGCCACCTGATCCTGCCAGAGCCAATCGTGATGTCGAAAATCACTTGGGAAAAACTCACCCCGGATCAACAGACCCTGGTCAAGAAAGCCGCCAAGGCTGCCCAGGCTGAAGAGCGCGTGTTGTGGGACGCGAAGTCCAGCGCCAGTGAGGAAAAACTCAAGGCCGCCGGCGTCGAGTTCATCACCGTCGACAAAAAACCGTTCTACGACGCCACTGCACCGGTGCGGGCCAAGTACGGCGCGCCGTATGCCGACCTGATCAAGAAAATCGAAGCCGTTCAGTAACCTCCCGCTCTGTACTTATGAAAAAGGCCCGGCGCGCCTGATGTTCGAGGCGCGCCCGGTTACGGTGAAACCCGATGAAGAATTTGCTGCTGCGTATCAACGATAAGATCTACATGACGTGCATCTGGGTGGCCGGCCTTTCCGTTCTGGCAGTCTCCCTGATGATTCCCTGGGGCGTGTTTGCCCGCTACGTGCTGGGCACCGGCTCGAGCTGGCCGGAGCCTACGGCCATCCTGCTGATGATCGTGTTCACGTTCATTGGCGCCGCTGCCAGCTACCGCGCCGGTGCGCACATGGCGGTGGCGATGGTGACCGATCGCATGCCGCCGCACCTGCGCAGCGCAGCGTCGATTTTTTCCCAACTGCTGATGGCCCTGATCTGCATCTTCATGACGATCTGGGGCTTCAAGTTGTGCATGTCCACCTGGAACCAGTTCATGGCGTCCCTGCCCACCCTGCGGGTGGGCGTGACCTATTTGCCGATTCCCGTGGGCGGTTTGCTGACCCTGGTTTTTGTCCTGGAAAAACTCTTCCTGGGTGACCAGAGCAAACGTCGGGTCGTGCAGTTCGATCTGGTTGAAGAAAGTGAAGGTGCCGTTTAATGGACGCTCTGATTCTGCTGGGCAGTTTTATCGTATTGATCCTGATCGGCATGCCGGTCGCCTACGCATTGGGCGCCGCCGCCCTGATCGGTGCATGGTGGATCGACATCCCGTTCCAGGCCGTGATGATTCAGGTCGCGGGCGGGGTTAACAAGTTCTCGCTGCTGGCCATTCCGTTCTTCGTACTGGCCGGCGCGATCATGGCCGAAGGCGGCATGTCCCGCCGGTTGGTGGCGTGCGCCGGGGTGCTGGTAGGTTTCGTCCGTGGCGGCCTGTCACTGGTGAACATCGTCGCCTCGACCTTCTTCGGCGCGATTTCCGGTTCGTCGGTGGCCGACACCGCTTCGGTGGGTTCAGTGCTGATTCCGGAAATGGAACGCAAGGGCTATCCACGGGATTTCTCCACCGCCGTGACCGTCAGCGGTTCGGTGCAGGCCCTGCTGACCCCGCCAAGCCACAACTCGGTGCTCTACTCGCTGGCAGCCGGCGGTACGGTTTCGATCGCCTCGCTGTTCATGGCGGGCATCGTGCCGGGCTTGCTGATGAGCGCATGCCTGATGGTGCTGTGCCTGATCTTCGCGAAAAAGCGCAACTACCCCAAGGGTGAAGTGATCCCGATGCGCCAGGCGCTGAAAATCGTCGGCGAAGCCCTCTGGGGCCTGATGGCGATGGTGATCATCCTCGGCGGTATCCTCTCCGGTGTCTTCACCGCCACCGAATCGGCCGCTATCGCCGTGCTGTGGTCGTTCTTCGTGACCATGTTCATCTACCGCGACTACAAGTGGCGTGAACTGCCCAAGCTGATGCATCGCACGGTGCGCACCATCTCCATCGTGATGATCCTGATCGGCTTCGCCGCCAGCTTCGGCTACATCATGACGCTGATGCAGATCCCGGCGAAGATCACCACCATGTTCCTGACCCTGTCGGACAACCGCTACGTGATCCTGATGTGCATCAACGTGATGTTACTGCTGTTGGGCACGGTGATGGACATGGCGCCGCTGATCCTGATCCTCACGCCGATCCTGATGCCGGTGATTCTGGACATCGGTGTCGATCCGGTGCAGTTCGGCATGATCATGCTGGTGAACCTGGGGATCGGACTGATAACGCCGCCCGTGGGCGCGGTGCTATTCGTCGGCTCCGCCATCGGCAAGGTCAGCATCGAAAGTACCGTGAAGGCACTGCTGCCGTTCTACGCCGTGTTGTTCCTGGTGCTGATGCTGGTGACTTACGTCCCGGCCCTGTCGCTGTGGCTACCGCATCTGGTCCTGTAACAATGTGACTTGTGGCGAGGGAGCTTGCTCCCGCTCGGGCGCGCAGCGGCCGCTCTTTAAGGGCCTGCTGCGCAGTCCAGCGGGAGCAAGCTCCCTCGCCACAGGTTTTGCTTCATGCCTGCAACAACATGTACCCCGCCACCACCAGACACACACTCGCAAACCCCACCTGCAACGCCCGCGCCGGCACCCGAGCGCACAACTGGCGTCCGACGATCATGCCGACCACGCTGGCAACGATGAACGCCGCTCCCTGGCTGTCGATCCGCACACCGGCGTGAAACGAGCCGACCACCCCGATCGCCGAAATCAGACTGATCACCATCAGCGACGTCGCCACGATCCCGCGCATCTGCACGTCGGTCAGTTGCTTGAACGCCGGCACGATCAGGAACCCGCCACCGACACCCAGCAACCCCGACACCACGCCGGTAACCGCACCCAGCGCTGCCAGGGTGGCGGTGCACTTGGCGGTCCAGTCAAAGCGCCCGGTCTGCTCGTTGAGCATGCAGTTTTTCTGACCCCAACTGGCGTGCCCGTGATCGCTCGGTCCTGCTTGCTGACGCTCTTTCCTGAACATTCGCCAGGCGACCATGACCATCAGCAGGCTGAACAGGATCATCAGGATTTTTTCCGGCAACTGATGCGCGAAGTAGATGCCAAGCGGCGAAAATACCGCGCCGAGGGCCGCAATCAACAACGCCGCGCGATAGCGCACCAGGCCATGACGCAAACCATCGATGGCGCCGACCGCCGCCGCACTGCCGACCGCAAACAGCGCCACGGGCGCGGCCTGGGTCATCGTCCAGCCGAGGCCGAGCACCAGCGCCGGCACCGCGAGAATCCCGCCGCCGGCCCCGGTCAAACCGAGCACCAACCCCATCACCACGCCAAACAGACTTGCCAGCAACATAGGGTTATCTCAATCGACCTTGGACACACGCGTCAGCCATTCGCGGCCCTTGAGCATGCCGTTCCAGTAGAACCATGGCAGCAGCGTCGCTTTCAGCCACCACGCCGAGCGCCGGGGCACGGTCGGGTCCAGTGCAAAAGTCGGCAGCAGTTTGCCGCCGTAGCCGAACTCAGCGAGGATCACCTTGCCCTTCTCCACCGTCAGCGGACAGGAGCCGTAGCCGTCGTACTTGAGTGGCAGCGGTTGCTGCTTGCGCAAGGCCAGGAGATTTTGCGCAACCACCACGACCTGCTTGCGCACCGCCGCAGCGGTTTTGGCGTTGCTGGTGCCGCAGATATCGCCCAGCGCGAACACCTCGGGATATCGCAGATGCTGCAGGCTGTGCGGATCGACTTCACACCAGCCGGCGGTGTCGGCCAGCGGACTTTGCGCGATGAAATCCGGCGAGACCTGCGGCGGGACGACGTGCAGCAAATCAAAGGTTTTCGCTATGCGGCTGACGTTGCCGTCGGTGTCCTTGACCTCGAACCACGCGGTTTTCGCCGGGCCGTCGACCTTGACCAGATTCGAGTTGAAGGCCAGTTGCGCGTTGTATTTCTCGATGTATTTCATCAGCGGCGGCACGAACGTCGCCACACCGAACAGCGCGGCGCCGGCCAGATTGAATTCAACGTTGATGTTGTGCAGCACAGCGGATCTGCGCCAGTGGTCGCAGGACAGGTACAGCGCCTTTTGCGGCGCGCCCGCGCATTTGATCGGCATCGCTGGCTGGGTAAACAAGGCTCGTCCATCGCGCAGTTTCTGCACTTGATCCCAGGTGTACTGGGCGTGTTGATAGCTGTAGTTGGAGGTGACGCCGTACTGGCCGAGGCTTTCCTGCAAGCCTTCGATTTTCTCCCAGGCCAGGCGCAGGCCGGGGCAGACAATCAGGTTTTGATAGCCGATGGTGCGTTGGTCATTGAGGGTGAGTTGGCGTTTGTCCGGATCAATGGCGCTGACGCTGGCCTGAATCCAAGTCGCTTGGCGCGGCATGACTTTGCTCATCGGCCTGACGGTGTCTTTCACATCAAAGGCGCCACCGCCGACCAACGTCCACGCCGGTTGGTAGAAGTGTTGTGAACTCGGTTCGATCACGGTGACGTTAAGGTGCGGGTCACGCTTGAGCAGGCTGGCGACAAAACCGATGCCGGCCGTCCCGCCGCCGATGACCACGATGTCCGCACTGATGGATGGGCCCCAGTGTTGATCGTTCATTGCTTGTTCCTTTTGCTGCACGCAAGATTTCTAAGCCTTCACACAATCCATTTGTAGGAGTGAGCCTGCTCGCGATAGCGGTGAAACAGCCAATGAATGTGTTGGCTGACACACCGCTATCGCGAGCAGGCTCACTCCTACAAGGGGCGTGTGATAGCTGGCATTTATGGCTGTTCCCAGCTTTTGAGCACCGCTCCGCAATAAAGCCCCGACAGGGTCTTCATCACCTGGATCACTTCATGACTGGCCAGCCCATAGAAAATGTATTTGCCTTCACGGCGGGTCGCGACCAGCCCCTCGTCGCGCAGGATGCCCAGCTGCTGGGACAGCGTTGGCTGGCGTACGCCGGTCATCTTTTCCAGTTCGCCAACATTGCGTTCGCCCTGGGTCAGTTGACACAGAATCAGCAGGCGATCCTCATTGGCCAGGGCCTTGAGCAGCGCGCAGGCCTTGGAGGCCGAGGCGCGCAGTTGGGCGACTTCACATTCGGTCAGACTGGATTGCATTTGCACGAGGCCTTGAAGGTCACTTAAGCTGCGAACATTATGTTTTTACATAAAGTGTTGCAACCCTGAATTCCTCTGCACAGGTTTTTGCCATGCCCGCCCTGATTGAAGCGTTCCTCGACCCCGCCTCCTCGACCTACAGTTACGTGGTCTATGAAGACGATGGCGGGCAATGCGCGATCGTCGACCCGGTCCTCGATTACGACGGTGCCGCCGGTCGCACCTGCACAGCGCAGGCGGACAAGCTCATCGCCTTCGTCCGTGCGCATCAATTGCAAGTGCAGTGGTTGCTGGAAACCCACGCCCACGCCGATCATCTGTCCGCCGCGCCGTACCTGCGCCGGGAACTGGGCGGCAAAATCGCCATCGGCGCATCGATCAGCAAGGTGCAGAACGTGTTCAAGGCGCTGTTCAACCTGGAACCGGAGTTTCGCGTCGACGGCTCGCAATTCGATCACCTGTTCGCGCCGAACGAGTCGTTCATGATCGGCAACCTCAAAGCCACCGCCCTGCACGTGCCCGGCCATACGCCAGCGGACATGGCGTACCTGATCGACGGCGAGCAGATTCTGGTGGGCGACACGCTGTTCATGCCCGATGTCGGCACGGCGCGCTGTGATTTCCCCGGCGGCAACGCGCAGCAACTGTTCAAATCGATCCAGAAGCTGTTGGCCTTCCCGGCGAGCGTGAAGCTTTACGTTTGCCACGATTACCCGCCCGAAGGACGCGCTTCGCAATGCCAGACCACGGTCGGCGAGCAACGCAAAAGCAATATTCATGTGCATGACGGGATCGATGAAGCGGCGTTTGTTGAGATGCGTACGAAGCGCGACGCCGGGTTGGGCATGCCGACGCTGCTGCTGCCGGCGATTCAGGTCAATGTGCGGGCGGGGAATCTGCCGGCGGCGGAAGACAACGGTGTGGTTTACCTGAAGATCCCGCTCAACAAACTCTGACGGTTCGACAACGCAGCCTCCAGCAGCGCCAACTGATCGTTCCCACGCGGAGCGTGGGAACGATCGGCGTCTGCAGGTCAGTCGTATCAATTGCCTAACGTCAGCCCATTAGCCGGCAACGGCAACGCGGTCTTGTAGCGCACCTGCTTCAGCGCAAAGCTTGAGCGGATGTTCGCCACTCCCGGAACCTTGGTCAGAAAATCCATCATGAAGCGCTCCAAGGACTGGATACTCGGCACCAGCACACGGATCAAATAATCCGGGTCGCCGGCCATCAAATAACACTCCATCACCTCGGGGCGGTCGGAGATCGCTTCCTCGAAATGCTGCAGCGCTTCCTCGACCTGCTTTTCCAGGCTGACGTGAATGAACACATTCACGTGCAGCCCCAGCAGGTCGGCGTCGAGCAGCGTCACTTGTTCTCGAATCAGGCCCAGCTCTTCCATTGCCTTGACCCGATTGAAGCACGGCGTCGGTGAAAGGTTCACCGAGCGGGCAAGGTCGGCATTGGTGATGCGCGCGTTCTCTTGAAGGCTGTTGAGAATGCCGATGTCCGTACGGTCCAGTTTGCGCATGAGACAAAACCACCTGTTTTTTATGTTTATGCAGAATTTCTATCTGCAAATGGTCGCCAGCGCAACGAAACAGAGAAAAATATTCTTCTTCGCCGGGCCTATGATTGTTGTAGGACAAGATTTCCTCTACCCAGGAATGACTGCCAGCTCACTACAAGAAATTCACAAGATCGAGCGTAGAAGCCATGACCCAAGCGTACGAACCGCTGCGCCTGCACGTCCCTGAACCCTCGGGCCGTCCCGGCTGTAAAACCGACTTTTCCTACCTGCATCTGACCGATGCGGGTACGGTGCGCAAGCCTTCCATCGATGTAGAACCGGCCGATACCGCCGACCTCGCCCGTGGCCTGATTCGCGTACTCGACGATCAGGGCAACGCCCTCGGGCCGTGGGCCGAAAACGTGCCGGTCGAGATTCTGCGCAAGGGCATGCGCGCCATGCTCAAGACGCGCATCTACGACAACCGCATGGTGGTCGCCCAGCGGCAGAAAAAGATGTCGTTCTACATGCAGAGCCTCGGCGAAGAAGCCATCGGCAGCGCCCAGGCCCTGGCGTTGAACATCGATGACATGTGCTTCCCGACCTACCGCCAGCAAAGCATCCTGATGGCTCGCGACGTGCCGTTGGTCGATCTGATCTGCCAACTTTTGTCCAACGAGCGCGATCCGCTCAAGGGCCGGCAGCTACCGATCATGTACTCGGTCAAGGACGCCGGTTTCTTCACCATTTCCGGCAACCTCGCCACCCAGTTCATTCAGGGCGTGGGCTGGGGCATGGCCTCGGCGATCAAGGGCGACACCAAAATCGCCTCGGCGTGGATCGGTGACGGCGCCACCGCCGAATCGGACTTCCACACCGCCCTCACCTTCGCTCACGTTTATCGGGCGCCGGTGATTCTCAATGTGGTCAACAACCAATGGGCGATTTCGACCTTCCAGGCCATCGCCGGCGGTGAAGCGACGACCTTCGCCGGACGCGGCGTCGGTTGCGGCATCGCCTCGCTGCGTGTCGACGGCAATGACTTCTACGCGGTCTATGCGGCCTCGGCCTGGGCTGCCGAACGCGCCCGCCGCAACCTCGGCCCGACCATGATCGAATGGGTCACCTACCGCGCCGGCCCGCACTCGACTTCCGACGATCCGTCCAAATACCGCCCCGCCGACGACTGGAGCCACTTCCCCCTCGGCGATCCGATCGCACGCCTGAAACAGCACCTGATCAAGGTTGGCCACTGGTCGGAAGAAGAGCACGCCGCCGTCAGCGCCGAACTCGAAGCCGAAGTGATTGCTGCGCAGAAACAGGCCGAACAGTACGGCACCCTCGCCGGTGGCCAGATTCCGAGCGCCGCGACCATGTTCGAAGACGTCTACAAAGAGATGCCGGAGCACTTGAAGCGCCAGCGTCAGCAGTTGGGAATCTGACATGAACGATCACAACAACAATATTCAGTTGGAAACCGCCATGACCACGACCACCATGACCATGATCCAGGCCCTGCGCTCGGCCATGGATGTGATGCTTGAGCGTGATGACAACGTCGTCGTGTTCGGTCAGGACGTCGGCTACTTCGGCGGTGTGTTCCGCTGCACCGAAGGCCTGCAGAGCAAGTACGGCACCTCGCGGGTGTTCGACGCGCCGATCTCCGAGAGCGGCATCGTTGGTGTCGCCGTCGGCATGGGCGCTTATGGCTTGCGCCCGGTCGCCGAAATTCAGTTCGCCGATTACGTCTACCCCGCTTCCGACCAGATCATCTCTGAAGCCGCGCGCCTGCGTTATCGCTCGGCCGGTGAATTCACCGCGCCGATGACCCTGCGCATGCCTTGCGGCGGCGGCATCTACGGCGGCCAGACCCACAGCCAGAGCATCGAGGCGATGTTCACTCAAGTCTGCGGTCTGCGCACCGTCATGCCATCCAACCCGTATGACGCCAAAGGCCTGCTGATTGCCTCCATCGAAAACGATGACCCGGTGATCTTCCTTGAGCCTAAACGCCTGTACAACGGCCCGTTCGACGGCCATCACGATCGCCCGGTAACGCCGTGGTCGAAACACCCGCAAGCCCAGGTGCCGGACGGTTATTACACCGTGCCGCTGGACGTCGCCGCGATCACCCGTCCGGGCAAGGACGTGACGGTGCTGACCTACGGAACCACCGTGTACGTCTCGCAAGTCGCTGCTGAAGAATCCGGCGTCGATGCCGAAGTCATTGACCTGCGCAGCCTGTGGCCGCTGGACCTGGAGACCATCGTCAAATCGGTAAAGAAAACCGGCCGTTGCGTGGTGGTTCACGAGGCCACGCGCACCTGCGGTTTCGGCGCCGAGCTGGTGTCGCTGGTGCAAGAGCACTGCTTCCATCACCTGGAAGCGCCGATCGAACGCGTCACCGGTTGGGACACTCCCTACCCGCACGCGCAGGAGTGGGCGTATTTCCCAGGGCCGTCCCGAGTGGGCGCGGCGTTGAAACGGGTCATGGAGGTCTGAATGGGCACGCACGTTATCAAGATGCCGGACATCGGCGAAGGCATCGCAGAAGTAGAACTGTCGCAGTGGCACGTCAAGGTTGGCGATCTGGTCGTTGAAGATCAGGTGCTGGCGGATGTGATGACCGACAAGGCAATGGTCGACATTCCGTCCCCGGTACACGGCAAGGTCATCGCCCTCGGCGGTCAGCCGGGTGAAGTGATGGCGGTCGGCAGTGTGCTGATCAGCATTGAGGTGGAAGGCGCTGGCAATCTGAAAGAATCGGCGGCCCCGGCTCCGGTTAAAGAGGCGCCAGTTGCACCGAAAGTCGAAACCACTGTCGACAACAAACCGGCTGCGGCACCGCGCCCCGCACCGGCTTGCCAGGGTCCGGTGGTTGCCCGCGAAGCCGATGAGCGCCCGCTGGCATCGCCGGCCGTGCGCAAACATGCGCTGGATCTGGGCATTCAACTGCGTCTGGTGCGAGGCACCGGTCCTGCCGGTCGCATCCTGCACGAAGACCTTGAAGCCTATCTGGCCCAGGGTCAGGCGAACGCTTCGGCGCCCGCTGCTGCCGCTTACACCCAACGCAACGATGAAGAACAGATTCAGGTTATCGGCATGCGCCGCAAGATCGCCCAGCGCATGCAGGACGCCACTCAGCGTGCCGCGCACTTCAGTTACGTCGAGGAAATCGACGTCACCGCGATCGAAGAACTGCGCGCGCATCTGAATGAAAAGCATGGCGCCAGCCGCGGCAAGTTGACCCTGCTGCCGTTCCTCGTCCGCGCACTGGTTGTTGCACTGCGCGACTTCCCGCAGATGAACGCCCGTTATGACGACGAAGCCCAGATCATCACCCGCCTCGGCGCGGTGCATGTCGGCGTCGCCACGCAAAGCGATGTCGGCCTGATGGTGCCAGTGGTGCGTCACGCCGAAGCCCGCAGTCTGTGGGACAGCGCCGCGGAGATTTCCCGTCTGGCCAACGCTGCACGCAACGGCAAGGCCAGCCGCGACGAGTTGTCCGGCTCGACCATCACCCTGACCAGCCTCGGCGCATTGGGCGGCATCGTCAGCACACCGGTACTGAACCTGCCAGAAGTGGCTATCGTCGGCGTGAACAAAATTGTCGAACGGCCGATGGTCGTCAAAGGCCAGGTGGTGATTCGCAAGATGATGAACCTTTCCAGCTCCTTCGATCACCGCGTGGTCGATGGCATGGACGCGGCACTCTTCATCCAGGCCATTCGTGGCTTGCTCGAACAACCTGCCACCTTGTTTGTGGAGTAATGGAATGCAAGCTTTGAACACCACGCTGCTGATTATTGGCGGCGGCCCTGGCGGTTACGTCACGGCGATTCGCGCCGGACAGCTAGGTATCCCGACCATTCTGGTCGAGGGCCAATCGTTGGGCGGCACTTGCCTGAACATCGGCTGTATTCCGTCGAAAGCGCTGATCCATGTGGCTGAGCAGTTCCACCAGACCCGGCACCACAGCGAGCATTCTGCGCTGGGCATCAATGTGTCCGCGCCGACTCTCGACATCAGCAAGAGCGTCGAGTGGAAGGACGGCATCGTTGACCGCCTGACCACCGGTGTCGCTGCATTGCTGAAGAAAAACAAGATTCAGGTCATCAACGGCTGGGCGAAAATCATTGATGGCAAGACCGTGGAAGTCGGCGACACGCGCATTCAGTGTGAGCATCTGGTGCTGGCCACCGGTTCGACCAGCGTCAACCTGCCGATCCTGCCGATTGGCGGGCCGGTCATCTCCTCCACCGAAGCACTGGCGCCGACGTCGGTGCCAAAACGCCTGACCGTGGTCGGCGGTGGTTACATTGGCCTGGAGTTGGGTATCGCCTACCGCAAGCTGGGGGCTGAAGTCAGCGTGGTCGAGGCGCAGGATCGCATCCTCCCGGCCTATGACGCGGAGCTGACGCAACCGGTGCATGACGCATTGAAGCAACTGGGCGTGAAGCTCTACCTCAAGCACAGCGTGCTGGGTTTCGACGGCACGTTGCAGGTGCGCGATCCTGAGGGCGAAACCCTCAACCTGGAAACCGATCAGGTGCTGGTCGCCGTCGGGCGCAAACCCAACACCCAAGGTTTTAACCTTGAAGCGCTGAATCTGGACATGAACGGTTCGGCGATAAAGATCAACAACCGTTGCCAGACCAGCATGCTCAACGTCTACGCCATCGGCGATGTGAGCGGCGAACCGATGCTTGCGCACCGCGCCATGGCCCAGGGTGAGATGGTTGCCGAACTGATCAGCGGCAAGACCCGCGAATTCAACCCGACGGCCATTGCTGCGGTGTGCTTTACCGACCCGGAACTGGTAGTTGTCGGCAAGACGCCGGACGAGGCCAAGGCTGCGGGCATCGACTGCATCGTTTCCAGCTTCCCGTTCGCCGCCAACGGCCGGGCGATGACGCTGGAGTCCAAAAGCGGCTTCGTGCGTGTGGTCGCTCGTCGCGACAACCATCTGATTGTCGGCTGGCAAGCGGTGGGCGTCGGGGTGTCGGAATTGTCGACGGCGTTTGCGCAAAGCCTGGAGATGGGTGCGAGGCTGGAAGACATCGGCGGCACCATCCATGCGCACCCGACCCTGGGTGAAGCGGTGCAAGAAGCGGCGTTGCGTGCGCTGGGGCATGCGTTGCATCTGTAACGCAAGACCCTGTGGCGAGGGAGCTTGCTCCCGCTGGGCTGCGAAGCGGCCCCAAACCCAGCTCACTCTGTGCATCTGATGCACCGCGGCGGCCGGTTTTACCAGTGCTGCGCACTGGAGCGGGAGCAAGCTTCCTCGCCACACATAAGGTGGAACATTCAGGAATGATGGGGATTTAGTAAGCAAGCTACTATTTTTGCCAATCCCTCCATCGTCCGGGCTGCGAAACCGCCCCAGAATGAAGTATTGTTGTGCCCATCCAAAAAAACGTCAGAAGCCTTGAACCGTTTCGGCGGTTGTTCAGTGATAGAGGGTGTCATGGGTAACGAAAGCATCAATTGGGACAAGCTGGGTTTTGACTACATCAAGACCGACAAGCGCTATCTGTCGTACTTTCGCAATGGCGAGTGGGACAAAGGCACCCTGACCGAAGATAACGTCCTGCACATCAGCGAAGGCTCGACGGCCCTTCACTATGGCCAGCAGTGCTTCGAAGGCATGAAGGCCTACCGCTGCAAGGACGGTTCGATCAACCTGTTCCGTCCGGACCAGAACGCTCTGCGCATGCAGCGCAGCTGTGCGCGCCTGCTGATGCCGACGGTCGACACCGAGCAGTTCATCGAAGCCTGCAAAGCCGTGGTTCGCGCCAACGAGCGTTTCATCCCGCCGTATGGCACCGGCGGCGCGCTGTACCTGCGCCCGTTCGTGATCGGCGTGGGTGACAACATCGGCGTGCGCACTGCACCGGAGTTCATCTTCTCGATCTTCTGCATCCCGGTCGGCGCCTACTTCAAGGGCGGTCTGACCCCGCACAACTTCCAGATTTCCAGCTACGACCGCGCCGCCCCACAAGGCACCGGTGCGGCCAAGGTCGGTGGCAACTACGCGGCCAGCCTGATGCCGGGCTCGAAAGCCAAGAAAGCCAACTTCGCCGACGCGATCTACCTCGATCCGATGACCCACACCAAAATCGAAGAAGTCGGTTCGGCCAACTTCTTCGGGATCACCCACGACAACAAGTTCGTCACCCCGAACTCGCCGTCCGTGCTGCCAGGCATCACCCGCCTGTCGCTGATCGAACTGGCAAAATCGCGTCTGGGCCTGGAAGTGGTTGAAGGCGACGTGCTGATCGACAAACTGTCGGACTTCAAGGAAGCCGGGGCCTGCGGCACCGCTGCGGTAATCACCCCGATCGGTGGCATCAGCTACAACGACCATCTGCATGTATTCCACAGCGAAACCGAAGTGGGCCCGGTGACCCAGAAGCTCTACAAAGAGCTGACTGGCGTGCAGACCGGCGACATCGAAGCGCCAGCGGGTTGGATCGTCAAGGTTTGAGTTGACGGTTGTTGATGACGAAAAAGCCCTCCATTAAGTGGTTGATGGAGGGCTTTTTTGTTGGGCTACAAAAAGATCAAAAGATCAAAAGATCGCAGCCTTCGGCAGCTCCTACAGAGACCGAGTAGGCGCTGCCGAAGTGATCTTCTATTTCAAGGTGATCCGCTTGCCCGAGCGACTCGAGATCCCGCTCGCCTGTCCATTCTGCTGCTTGCCCATCCGCGCTTGGGTAATCAGCCCCGGAATCAGCTCCCCCTCCGGTAAATTTTTCCAGAACCGCGCGGGCAAATGCCCCTGCATGACCTTTGGGTTCAACCGTGCCGGGTTGAAGATGTGGCTGTAGTAGGTCAACCACAAATCGCCATGGGGATCGTCGACGTTTTGCGCCATCTGCTGCCATTCGACGGGGCATTGGCGTTGATGAATCAGCTGTTCGCCGTCGTAATACACCCCGTCACGCGGGGTCGCGATCAACCAGCGGTGCTGGCCCATGCGTCCGATGAAATGTGCGCTGGCGCTGTGCAGAATGTCGTGCGCCGGTTCGTGCCACGCCACGTATTGCGGGCCGGGCAAATCCCCCGGGCGCTCGATGAAGCGCACGAAGGCATGCAGATGATGGGCCTCGCGGTGCACTTGCTTGAGGCGGCGTTGCAGCTCGCTGCCCAGTTTGTCGCCGGCCATCATCGCGGTGCGGTCACCGTGGCTCACACGCCAGAGCACTTCATACAAAAGGCTCCAGCGCTGCTCGCCACGATACTGTGCCGCCTGCTCCAGGGTATCGAGCAGCGCACGCGGAATGCGCGCCTGAAACGGCCCCTGCTCTTCAGGCACGCGCTCATCGCTGGCAAACAGATCGCCCACCCCTTCCGCCGCCCAGCCCACCCGACTCGGGTCGACTTCATGACTGAGCAACCAGCGCGCCTGCTGGCGCCAGGTGTCGAAAAGATCACCGCAATCAAGACTGATCATCCCCACAACCCCATCTGTTGTGGCATCGGTCGGTCGCGCAATTGCTGATAGAGCATATGGCTGGTGACTTCGGCCTGCTGCGGATGGTAGTCGCTGGTGATGATGAACGGCTTGGCCTTGGCCAGTACACAGCGCATCCGCGCCACGTCTTCGTAGCGAATGCGGCGCTGGCGGCGCAGCTCGACCAGACGCTCGGTGGTGCGCAACCCGATGCCGGGAATGCGCGCGATCAACGACGGTTCGGCGCGGTTCAGGTCCAGCGGGAACACCTCGCGATTTGCCAATGCCCATGCGAGTTTTGGATCGATATCCAGCGCCAGATTGCCCGGCCCTTTCAACAATTCGTCTGCGCTGTAGCCATAGCTGCGCAGGAGAAAGTCAGCCTGATACAAACGGTGCTCGCGCATCAATGGCGGCGCGGCGAGCGGCACGCTTTTCGGGCTGTCGGGGATCGGGCTGAACGCCGAATAATAGACCCGGCGCAGGCGGAAGTTGCCATACAAGGATTGGGCGCTGTGGAGGATGGTGCTGTCGTCGGTGTCATCGGCGCCGACGATCAGTTGCGTGCTTTGCCCGGCCGGGGCGAATTTCGCCGAGCGCGGCTCGTTCAATACCGTCTGCACGCCGGTGTAGATGGTGTTCATCGCTTGCTTGATCGAGGCGATGTCTTTCTCCGGCGCCAGCGTCTGCAGGCTGGCATCGGTGGGCAATTCGATATTGACGCTGAGGCGGTCGGCGTAACGCCCCGCTTCTTCGATCAATGCCGGATCGGCCTCTGGAATAGTCTTGAGGTGGATATAGCCGCGAAACTCGTGTTCCTCACGCAGCAGCTTCGCCACGCGCACCAGTTGCTCCATGGTGTAGTCCGCCGAACGAATGATCCCGGAGCTTAGAAACAAGCCGCTGACGCAATTGCGCCGGTAGAAATCCATGGTCAGCGCGACAACTTCTTCGGGAGTGAAACGTGCACGGGGCACATCACTGGAGCGACGATTGACGCAGTACTGGCAATCGTAAAGGCAAAAATTGGTCAGCAAAATTTTCAATAACGACACGCAGCGGCCGTCCGGCGTGTAGCTGTGGCAGATGCCCATGCCATCGGTCGAACCCAGCCCGCTCTTGCCTTCGGAACTGCGCTTGGGCGCACCGCTGCTGGCGCAGGAGGCGTCGTACTTGGCGGCGTCGGCGAGGATGCTGAGCTTGTCGATGATTTGCATGGCACGGGCCCATTACTGTTTGTATATACAGTATAGAGCAAATCATCATAAATCAACGTACCGCATGTCGCCTTGAGGAGCTAAATGGACTGAAAGAATCTCTCGTCGATCTAAAACAGTAACGCATCAATAATAATTTCAATTAAATACGTTAACAGACCTCTACGTTCCCGCATTAACTACGACTTCCTTTATTTTTATCCTAGCCAAATAAACGCTAAAAGCGACCAAAAGCTGACCGATAATCGCAACAAAAAATAACAAAAGCCCTTCCCCCGTACCTATCCCCGCCTTACTTATCCAAGGAACTAAAGACAAAAAAGCAAATATCACAGAGTAAAATAGACTTACCCAAGCATGGCATTTTAACGCCCAGTAATCCTCCCACTTCAGCAATAACCGAAGAATATCCTTATCCTCCTGCAACAGACACCTAACCTCATTAAAGATCCAGACTGAAAGCGCTGCTGGCAACAGCATCAAGTACTTATTAACCTCATCATTCAGTTGAACTTTAGATGCCAAACCTTCGAAAGTCGGCAACCACAAATACCAACCCATTCCGCCCAAGCACAGAACAACAAACTCCAAACTTAAAATTATAACGCGAAAGACATATACCGCTTTCAAAATCAATGCCTCATATCCCTTTCATCACTTATACTCTCAAACTGACTTCTCGCCACTACCGCAAGAATATCTGGCTCCGGTTTCTTATCAAACAAAAAGCTTTTCTGTGTTTCAGATGTACGAATTACCACTTCATGGCCGCCCTCCGTACCTACAGCTTTCCCGGAACCATATCCATCCGCAGCCATCAAAATTGCGGCATCTGTTATGTCGGGTTCTTCCTCTGGTTCAAACTGTGGATTGGCTAATATTTTCTCCATCAACTCCAATAATTTTGTTTCCAAGCCTTCGGGCTTGGAAGTGGCCTCCCTTACCACAACCTCCTCCGCGTGACGGCGTCGCACGTACTTATCCAAGCTCCCCCAAAGTCGACCAAAAAGTGGATTTGGTGGATGAACCTTAGCGGAAAGCTCATTAATAACGTCCAGTGACTGTAATTTTTCAAGAAAAGCCCGGTAATCAGTTACCGGATCAACGGTGCAATCTACAAAAAAATTTCCGTAGGCTGCCTCAATAATAGACTTGAACCTTCTTGGAAACACATTTTCCTGGATACCATTCCAAACTTGCAAGAAAGCCAAACCAGAAAAATCTGGAAGATATACAAACGGCGCACTAGCTTCTAGAAGATATGGAGCCTCCGCTCGCAACTGCTGTTTCGCCGGTTCATCAACGACAGTAACCTCACCAATTCGAGAATACTTAGTTAAATTACCAAACAAGTAAGGCGACGAAGAATCACGCATATCAATAACATCGGTAATCGTCCACTCAAACTGGCCAATCTCAACAACTGGAGCATTTACAATTGCATCCATTAGACGGGTCTGACTTAACTGACCCAGCTTTATGACTCTAGCTAAAAAATACCGACCACGCCGCATTCCAATTCCCCGCCGAAACTCTATTAGTTACAAATCCTGTACATACCAGAGCTACCAAACCCGAATTATCTTTGGGTTGGGTACACCAGAAGCTGCCACTTTATGGAACCTGCATTCTGGCTATGCTGCTTGTGGTTTTGGGGAGGCAATATATGCCCACCTGCGATTTCTATGTTATCACCGCAATTTGTGCATTTGTATATGCCGGGATGTGGAGCAGTAGTCCATGAACTATATAAAGAGTCAAAAGAGGAGTCTTGTGAGTGAACAAGATGTTTTCCCTGGTTGTATAACGCCACATGCATCTCCTTGCGTGGTAAATTTCTATATAGTAATTTCTAGGAAATATACAGAAGCGGATCTGAATCGTACTTTCCTTGCCTTTCCGTGCATACCAAGAGTCAAAGCTACTATTTAGCCACTACTCTGTCCAGTCTTCAGAGTGAAGAAATAGAAAAATCTTGTTGGAACGAGGTGCCTGAATCGATACTTCAGCCGGTCACTTTTGATGTGACCTTGAGCTGCTCTTCATCGTGTACCAAATGACCTAGTACCAAGGTTCGGTTATCGAAAAAATTGAAGTAATTTCCCCTTGCCCCACCGCAGTCAACGCCAGCGCCCGACTGTCCAGATCCTGTGTCACCCGCTTGCGCTTAAACGCGGTCTGCAACAGCGCCACGCCCAGCGAGCCAGCAGGATGCGGCCGGCGCATGCTCCAGTCCAGGCGCGGGCAGGCAAACTTGCGGCGCAGGGTCGTCAAGTCCTGGACTTCTATTCCCAAACCGAGAAACAACGCCTCGCCACTTTCACTCAAGCGATACGCCTGCTCGTCGGTTGCAATGACCTGCAACTGGCCACAGTAGATGCGGCGGCCGAACAACTGCGCGGTTACTTTATCGAGCTGCTCGCCGAACCCGCCAGCGACTTCCTCAGCGCGATCCAGCAGCGCTTTGCCGGCGATCAAGACACCCTGATCGCCAATCTGACCGGCCTCTGCTCGCAGACGTTCGAAGCCTGCGCCGGACTGATCGGCAACACGCTGTCGGCGTTACGTCGTCAGCCGGCGTTGCGCGGCGAATCCATCGAAGCACTGCTCAACGAAGTCCAGCGCTTCGATCCGCCCGTGCAGAACACCCGCCGCTTCGTTGCAACTTGCTGCGATATCGACGGCATGCGGCTTGAGGCAGGTGATGTAATTGTGCTGTTGTTGGCCTCGGCCAACCGTGATCCGGCGCTGAATGACCAGCCGGAGCGGTTTTTGCTCGACCGACCAAATCGGCGCAGTTTCAGTTTTGGCAGCGGTCGGCATGAGTGCCCGGGGCAAGGGCTGGCGATGTGTATCGCCGCTGCGACCTTGAAGGAGATCCTTGCCAGTGGCCTTGATCTCAATTGCCTGAGCTGGAGTTACAGGCCTTCGCTTAATGGGCGGGTTCCACTTTTCAATCTTGGCGGCGTCTGATGATCAGTCTTCGCGAGCAGGCTCGCGAAGCGGCCTGTCCCAGTCACCCCACATTTATGGCTCAAACCACCCACTGCAAAATCAACCAGCTATTGGCCCCACTGATCAACACAAACAACCCCCACGCCAGCACCCGCGTCGGCCAGCGATTGACAAAAGGCCCCATCAATTGCCGGTCATTGGTCATACGGATCAATGGATACAAGGCAAACGGCAGTTGCAGGCTCAACACCACCTGACTGAGCACCAGCAGTTTGCCGACCGCGCCATCGCCCAACAGCCACACGCCGATAAACGCTGGAATCAGCGCCAGCCCGCGCGTCAGCAAGCGTCGCTGCCAGCACGGGATGCGCAGGTTCAGATAGCCTTCCATGATCACCTGTCCGGCAATGGTCCCGGTGAAGGTAGAACTCTGCCCGGAGGCGAGCAATGCCACGCCGAACAGCACGCTGGCCAGCGCACCGCCAACCAGCGGATCGAGCAGGTGATAAGCATCCTGAATATCGACCACATCGGTGTGTCCTGACTGGTGAAAGGCTGCGGCGGCGAGGATCAAAATCGCTGCGTTGACCAGCAACGCGAGCGCCAGCGAACCGATGGTGTCGATGCGCGCCAGATTCACCGCATCTTGCTTACTCGCCAGGTCCTTGCCGATCATGCGGGTCTGCACAATCGAGGTGTGCAGATAGAGGTTATGCGGCATCACCGTGGCCCCAAGAATGCCGATCGCCAGGTACAGCGGCGCGGCATCGCTGAGGGCTGACAGCGAGGGTTTGAAACCCTGCGCCACGTCTGGCCAGTACGGTTTGATCAGCAACAGCTCAACGAAAAAGCACACACCGATGGTCGCGACCAGCACCAGCATGATCGCCTCCAGACGGCGGAAACCGCGATTCTGCAGGGCCAGCACCAGCAGCGTGTCGAACGCTGTCAGGGCAATGCCGAAGGTCAGCGAACAACCGAGCAACAAGTGAAACGCCAGCGCACAGCCGAGTACTTCAGCGAGGTCGGTGGCGATGATCGAGATCTCCGCAAGTCCCCATTGCAGCCGTGCGGTCGCCGGGCTGTAGCGCTCGCGGGACAATTGCGCCAGGTCGCGCCCGGTGGCGATGCCCAGCCGCGAGCACAGGCATTGCACGACCATGCCGGCCAGACTCGCGAGCAAGACCACGAACAGCAGGCTGTAACCAAAACGCGATCCGGCCTCGATGGCCGTCGCCCAGTTGCCCGGGTCCATGTAGCCGATCGACACCAGCAAACCGGGGCCGGCGAAACGCAGCACGCGTTTGAAGAACGAGGCAGTTGGATCGACCGCGACACTACCGGCCACTTCCGGCGGGCAAAACGGCGCGGTGGCGATTTTCGGCAAGCTGAATTTCACGAACACATCCAGAAACAAATCGGAAAGACGCAGCTTAGACGTTTCAACCAAAGCCTTGAAGAACAAAAGATCGCAGCCTTCGGCAGCTCCTGCATTGGGATGCAATTTCGTGCAGGAGCTGCCGAAGGCTGCGACCTTTTGATCTTACTGACTTGCCCCCAGCAACTGCTCGCGCAATTGGGGGTCGCGCGTGCGCGGATCCAGCCAGATGTCGAAAAACGCCTGCGCGAACTGCGGATCGTCCACCGCGTGCTGTAACTGCTGACCCACAAAAAAACGCGCGCCCTGCCCCGGCAGATAGACGCCGGTAATGCGCGTGCCCGCCTGCACATCGATAAACGCTTGCTCCATCTGACGCTGCCAGCCGGCCAGTTGCACAGGGCTGACACCAGGGCCCGCCAGACGTTTTATTTCATCGACACTGGCCTTGACCAGTTCGTCCCGGGACAGCGAACGCCGGTAGATCAGCTCCAGCGCGAAGGGTTGCCCTGGCGCCAGCGGTTGCGCGGCACTCCACAGGCGCGCGCTGTAGACATCGAAGCCCCAGACACTGAAATCACCGCTGCCGATGATGCGTGCGCCCGGCACAGCGTCCTGCCAATTGGCCCAGACCGGCATCAGCAACAAGGCCCACACGCCGATGCCGGACAGGACCTTCAGTGTTCTGCTCATTGCGTTATCGACTCCGGCATGCCCTGACAGTCGGAGCATAGCCGATTCGATGCCTGAACTTTGTATACAAAACCCGCACACATAGGCAGCAATCTTCAGTCGGCAATGCTAACGTGGCTCACCCCACCCGACGGAGACACCTGCGTGCTGATCCTCAAACTGCTGCTGATTCCCGGATTTCTGCTGCTGATTTCCCTGGCAGGCAAACGTTGGGGGCCGAGCGTGGCCGGTTGGCTGTCGGGGTTGCCGGTGGTGGTCGGGCCGATTCTGTTTTTCCTCGCCATTGAACAGGGACCGCAATTTGCCGCGCAATCGGCGGTGGCGGCGCTGTCGGCAATGTTCGCGATGATTGCGTTCTGCATCACTTACGCGCAGGTCGCGCAACGGGCGAACTGGCCTTTGGCATTGATGGTTTCACTGGCGGTTTGGGGCATGCTGGCGCTGGTGCTGTCCGTGATTCCGGCATCTTTGCCGTTCTCGGTGATTGCGGCGGCAGTGGCGCTACTCGCTTCGCCTTATCTGTTCCCAGAGGTGCAGCCGATATTGAACGGGCCAGCGCCGAAGTCGGACAAACTGATCTGGCGGATGATTGCCGGTGCAGCGCTGACGCTGGTGGTGACGATGCTCGCCAGCACGGTCGGCGAACGCTGGAGCGGCCTGCTCGCGGTGTTTCCGGTGCTGGGCAGCGTCATGGCAGTGTTCTCGCAACAGACACGCGGACCGGCGTTCACCGCTGCATTATTGCGCGCAACCGCGACCGGCATGTATTCGTTTTCGGCGTTCTGCCTGGTGTCAGCCTTGACGTTGCCAAGCATGGGCCTCAGCGGTTTTGCAGTGGGAGTGGCGGTGTCGGTGGCGATGCTCGGGGTGACCCGCAAACTGCTGGCCAGACCCGCCCCGGCCAAAACTCCGCCCACTCAAGCTTGAACATTCCTGTGGCGAGGGAGCTTGCTCCCGCTGGGTAGCGAAGCGCCCCCAAACCATCCGACCCAATACATCTGACGCACCACGGTGCTTCGCACTGGAGCGCGAGCTTGCTCCCTCGCCACAGTTGCCTCTTGTCCAGATGAGCCGGGCTGGAGTGATCGCGCTCTGCGTGGGATGATCGCCCGCCTCGCACGACCATTCACCGGAGATTCACATGTCATTGCTGAGCAGAAAAGCCGCCGTCCTGTTGTTGGCGACTGTCGCCGGTCTCGGTGCGATCAACGCGCACGCTGCCAGGGAAAAAGTCAAAACCGAGAAAGTCTCGATGCTCGACGGCAAGCTCACCTTTGTCCTGCCCAAGGGCTTTGTCGCTGAGCCGCTGCCGGTCAGCCCCAGTGGCGCCCAGGGCACGATGTACACCAACCAGACCACAAAAACCGTGGTCATCACCGCCGAAAACCAGATTCCCGCCGGGCAGAACGTCAAGGACAACGACGGCGAATTCCTCGATGGCAGCGTGTCGAGTTTCATCGATGATCAACGCAAGGCCCTGCCGGATTTCAACAAGCTCAGCGAAAAGAGCCTGACCCAGAAAGGCACCGGCCTGGGCCTGCGTCAGGTTGACAGCACTGCCACGCAGGGCGGCGGCCAGACCCTCAACACCACGTTGATGGCCGGCTCCGGGACGAAGATGGCGCTGGTTCAGGTGATCTCCCGGGCCAGCGACAAGAAGGCCCACGACGCCTTGGTGAAAACCATCGTCAAGGATTGAGCCGCTGCAACCAGCCATTCAAGTCGCGCAGCTCGGCCGCACTGATGCTGTGGCCGACGCCGGGATAAGCGTGGAACTCGGGCTTGTAATCGAGTTTCTGCAACAGTGCATCGGCTTCCGTGCCGTGGCGATAAGGCACCGGATCGTCTGCGGTGCCGTGGCCGATGAAAACATGCACCGGCAGCGGCGGCTGCCCTGGCTTCAGTTCGCTTTTCAGCACGGGCAAGAGACGCCCGCTCAACGCCGCGAACCCGCCCACGATGGCGGGCGGGCGCAAGCCCACTTCGTAGCTCATCATCGCGCCCTGGCTGAAGCCGACCAGGTACACTTTGTCCGTGGTCGTGTGGTATTTCTTCGCCGCCTGAGCAATGAAGTGACGCAGTTTCTCGCCGCTGGCCTTCAGATCGTCGGTCTCGCCGTTGTAGGCGCCTTCGCCTTTTTTGCGAAACCACTGGTAACGCCCTTCGCCCAACGCCATCGGCGCCTGCACCGACAGGTAGTTGTACTGCGCCGGTAGCTGAAATTTCATACCGATCAGGTCGGCCTCGTTACTGCCGTAGCCGTGCAGGAAAATCACCAGCGGACGCGGCTCGGCGTCGGCGTGGACCTGTTCGAGGTACTTGAGCGGCAGGTCGGTTTGCAGAGTGATTTGCGCGTGGACGGCGGTGGATGCGAGCAAGGCCAGCAGGGCGAATATTTTCAGCATTGGAGCGTTCCTTCACAGAGTGTCGGGTTCGCGGTGAGCCTAACATCCTCGGATGAGGATCCAAATTTTGTGCTGTGGCTGATGTCGCTATCGCGAGCAGGCTCACTCCTACAGGTGGAACGCATTGCAAAATGTAGGAGTGAGCCTGCTCGCGAAGAGGCCCTTGAACCCGACAGAAATCCTCAGTCATTGGTCAGCTTCCCGGTGCGAAACGCCACCCGCCCCGCCACTTTCGCCTGCCAGATCCCCGGTTCGGTATAACGCCCCCGATCAATCGCAAACAACACGCCGCTGGTGCCGGCGCGCACGGTGGTCACGCGATCCTGCAAGGGATCGACCACCTCGAACAGCGCGTCACCCTGCTCCACCCACTCACCGGCATTGCGCAAGAAACTCACCACGCCATGGTGCGGCGCGAACAGGTATTCGGTGCCTTCGAACGGCAGGCCTTCACAGCACTCGCTCGGCGCCGCCGGCCATTCACCACTGATCAAACCCTGCTCGGCAAGAAAGCCAAGAATCGCTTCGCAATTGGCCCGGGCCTGATCGACGCGGGTGTCGCCCATGCTGCCCAGCTCCAGCGTGGTCGCCAGATTCGCCGGCGGAATCGCCGCGTTCGGGAATGATTTGGCCAGACGCAACCACGGCGTCGAGCAGGACTCATCGAACGAGCTGCCGCCGGAATCTTCGCAGAGCAACGCTACGCCCGCTTGCAGCCGCGCGGCCAGCGATTGCCACTGCGGCCAGTGCTGCGGCAGCGCGTAGAGGTGAATCGCAGCGTCAAAGTCGCAATGCAAATCGAGGGTGATGTCGGCGTCGCATGCGTGACGCAGCAACAAACGGTGCAAGGCTTCCAGTTGAGAATTTGGTGCCGGTAACTCGTCAAAGACCTGAGCCATGGCCTGGCGGATCAGCGCGACATTGGCCTCGGCATCCGCGCCCAGACGCTCGCCCACCAGCGCCGCAACCGGGGCACTGAGTTCGACGAAGGCGCGGTTGAAATTCTTGCCACTGCCCAGTTCGAAACGGCCCAAGTGATTGCCTTGCAGGTGCTGGTCCAGGCCGATCGGGTTGGCCACCGGCACCAACTCGATGACGCCCTGCAGGCGGCCCTGCTGTTCCAGCTCGTTGAGGCGCAGCTTGAGTTCCCATGCGGTGCGCATGCCCGGCAGTTCATCGGCGTGCAGGCTGGCCTGAATGTACGCTTTGCGGTTGCCGGTGCCGTAACGGAACACACTGAGCGAGCGCTCGCTGCCCAAATGGCTCCAGGGCAGGACATGGTCGATGCGTTGCATGGGAAACTCCTTGCTATCCGGATCACGCCGACACCCCTGTAGGAGTGAGCCTGCTCGCGATAGCGGTTTACCATTCAACATCATCATTGACTGACGAACCGCTATCGCGAGCAGGCTCACTCCTACAGGGGATCGGTGAATTTAGAGTGCAAAAAAAGTGGCCACCGCGCAAACGGGGCCACTTTTTTCTACGGTCTATTAATGGCCGTACACGTCAAAGTCGAAGTACTTGTCTTGCACTTTCTTGTACTCACCATTGGCGCGGATTGCGGTGATGGCTTTGTTGAACTGCTCGGCGAGCGCGGTATCGCCCTTGCGCACTGCGATGCCGGCGCCGCCGCCGAAGTACTTGGCGTCTTCGTAAGTCGGGCCGACGAATTCGAAGCCTTTGCCGGCGTCGGTTTTCAGGAAACCGTCGCTGAGGTTGACCGAGTCGGCCAGCATCGCGTCCAGACGACCCGAGGTGATGTCCAGGTTAGCTTCCTGCTGCGAGCCGTAGCGCACCAGTTCGATCCCGGCCGGAACCAGCACTTCGGTGGCGTAACGGTCATGAGTACTGGCGCGCAGCACGCCGACTTTCTTGCCCTTGAGTTCGGTCAGCGGGTCTTTGACGCCCGAGCCAGCCTTCATCACGAAGCGCGCCGGGGTATGGTAGTACTTGATGGTGAAATCGACGTTTTTCTTGCGGTCATCGGTGATGGTCATCGACGACAGAATCGCGTCGATTTTCTTCACTTTCAGTGCCGGGATCAGGCCGTCGAACTCTTGCTCGACCCAAGTGCATTTGACGTTCATCTGTGCGCACAGCGCATCGCCGATGTCGACGTCGAAACCGGTCAGTTTGCCGTCAGGGGTTTTCATCGAGAATGGCGGATACCCGGCTTCGATACCGATGCGGATCGGCTTGGCGTCTGCAGCCACAGCGGTCAAGGACAACATCGACAGTGCCAGGGCACCGAACATCACTAGCTTTTTCATTTATTACTCCCGTGCGGAGGCTTTTATTGGCAGCTTTCGATTCAGCGTTCGGCAATGGCTTTTTAACAGCAAACACCGAAGTGGCCGGCAGTCTATGGCGCCGCGCACGGAGGCAATTGTCTTTAAGCGACAAATACTTACAGAAGATCGGCGGACCCATTGACCGAAGTCAACGCGTGCGCCGCAGTGGTGCAAAGGCTGTAGGACAGGACCTTTATTCGCGCAGGAAAAACACAAATGGGCCTGCAATCTGTGGCGAGGGAGCTTGCTCCCGCTGGGTCGCGCAGCGGCCCCCATGATTTTACGACCGCTGCGCAGCCGAGCGGGAGCAAGCTCCCTTGCCACAAGTATCAGCATGCGCAGGCGACAGGTGTGTTGGCGACCGGCGCCACGCTCAGCTTGAAGCCTTCGTCCAGCCATCCCGTCACGCCGCCGATCATCTCCTTGACCGGGTAGCCCAGCGCCGCCAGCTTCACGGCCGCCTTGTTCGCGCCGTTGCAATGCGGGCCGGCGCAATAGACCACGAACAGGGTACTTTTCGCATAGTCCGCGAGGCTTTCGGCCGTCAACAACCGCGTCGGAATATTGATCGCCCCCGGCACATGCCCGCGCTCGAAGGCCAACGGTCCGCGCACATCGACCAGAACAAAATCAACCTCACCGGCTTCCTGGCTACTGAAGACGTCAGAACAATCGGTTTCGAAAGTCAGACGATTGCTGAAATGCATCAGGGCGATGGCCGACGGGGCTGCGGGAATAGTACGAACCAGGCTGGTCATGGGGTATTGCTCCTATGTCTGCGGGTGTAAACAGACTTTATCGAGCCGCCGCCTGGCGCTACAGTGGCGTACAAGACACTGACCGGGAATTTTCCGCCAAATGCCGACTTCACCAGGACTGGTTACGATTCTGGCCTACGATGGCCTCTGTACTTTCGAGTTTGGCATCGCCGTGGAGATCTTCGGCCTGGCCCGGCCGGAGTTCGATTTCCCTTGGTACGAACACGCGATTGCCGCCGTCGACCAAGGCCCGATGCGCGCCATGGGCGGTATTCAGGTACTGGCTGACGGCGGCCTGGAACTGCTCGCCGCAGCGCGTACCATCGTCATTCCCGGCTGGCGCGACCGTAACGCACCGGTGCCGCCAGCACTGATCGAGGCGTTGCGTCAGGCGCATGCCCGCGGCGCTCGTTTGCTGTCGATCTGCTCCGGAGTATTTGTTCTTGCGGCCAGCGGTTTGCTCGACGGCCATCGCGCCACCACGCATTGGCGCTACACCGCCGAACTGGCGCAACGCTTCCCGGCCATCGAGGTCGATCCCGACGTGCTGTACGTCGACGCCGGTCAGCTGATCACTTCGGCAGGCAGCGCGGCCGGCATAGACGCTTGCCTGCACCTGGTGACGCGTGACTTCGGCACGCAGATCGCAAACGCCGTGGCACGGCGACTGGTCATGTCGCCGCAGCGCACCGGCGGTCAGGCGCAGTTCATCCCCACGCCCGTCAGCCCGACACCGCGCAGCGACCTGTCGCGAGTCATGCAATGGGCCCGCGAACGCCTGCACGAACCGCTGGAAGTGCGCGATCTGGCCAGTGAAGCGGCAATGAGCGAGCGCACCTTTCTGCGGCGCTTCACCGAAGCCAGCGGCCAATCGCCCAAGGCGTGGCTGCAGCATGAACGCCTGGCGCGGGCGCGAGAATTACTGGAAAGCACCCACCAACACACCGAGCAAATCGCCCAACGCTGCGGCTATCGTTCGGTGGAGAGTTTTCGTGTCGCGTTTCGTAGCGTGGTGGGCGTACCGCCTTCGGTTTATCGGGAGCGGTTTGGGCGGGGTTGAACACCAGTTCCTGAGGTGAATTTGAAGGCATCTTCGCGATCGAACCTGCTCTCACTTTTTTAATGCGCTGCCCCTGTGGGAGCGAGCCTGCTCGCGAAGGCGTAAGAAAAAACGCAGCATTATTCCAGCACCAGCCATGAGCTACAGCGTCTTGCGCCTTTGCCTACAACTTCGCCCGAATTCGCTGGCTTGTACGGGTTAGCGCTCGCCCGTAAGTTGATTTGTATTGCTGATTGGTCAGTGATCTGCACTGCACGCTTACAGATTCAACCTACGCTTCACCACTAACCCGGAATAAATCCCTCCATGAATGATCATCAAACATCCTCCCCGCGCTTCTTGAGCATATGGGATGCACTGGAAGACACGCCTCGGGAAGCGGCCAACATGCGTTTGCGAGCCAAGCTCATGCGCTCGCTTTGCGAGACCATTCGAGCGTGGGAGCTGCCTCAGAAAGACGCTGCACAGAGATTGGGAGTCTCGCAGCCGCGCCTCAATGATGTACTCAACGGGAAAATCGACAAGTTTTCGCTGGACGCTCTGGTCAACCTCTCGGCTGCGGCAAAGCTGGAGGTGGATATTTGCTTTCCGTCAGGCTCACCATTGCAATGGGTCTGACAAGTGATCTGCTGAGGATCGTCGTCAATTAACCTGAATGCGGAAGTCAGCGAGGATAAAGGACGTGTGGGCGCGGAGGTAAACGTCGACGTCATCCAGCGTATGCAATGGTCCGCTGGATGACTTGGCACTGTCCCTATCGTCCTGACGAACCACCGTTACGGTATACACCCCTTCCCTTCGAACCAAGGTCCCGGTGGTCTTGATTATCCTTCCATTCTGCTGAGTAAAGGAGCTCACGCTTATCGGCTTGGCCTGGAGGTCCTGAGCCACCTTCGCCTTGAGCTTTTTGCGCTTGCCAAGCAATTCCTTGCTAACCACCCAACTCCCCACTCCCGCTGCAACGGACAAGACATACATGTAGTTGTAATTCGATCTGCCACGCGTTCCATGCTTTTCAACCAACCAATCGGTCACGCGAAACGACTTGCCAAATATCCATCAGATTTATTCCCAAGCGTAAAGGCAGTTAACCTCAATCCTCCCGCGTCAAAACCTCCAGCAACTCTATCTCGAACACCAGATTCGAATTCGGCGGAATCTTGCCCATGGTCCGCTCGCCATAACCCAGATGCGCCGGCACCAACAATTTGCGTTTGCCGCCCACCTGCATACCCATCAAGCCTTGATCCCAGCCTTTGATAACCCGACCAGTGCCGATCACGCACTGAAATGGTTTGCCCCGGCTCCAGGACGAATCGAATTCTGTGCGGTCTTCCAGCCAGCCTGTGTATTGAGTGGTAATCAGCGCACCCTTGACCGCGGCTTTGCCGGTGCCTGGCTGCAGGTCGATGATTTGCAGTTCGTTTGTCATGTTGGTTAACTCATTCACGATGGCCCGGTCGGGCGCGGATGGCGTTTTTCGCAGAATCCGTCGACGATGGCAATCCATGGAACCGAAAACACGCGTTGCCGCTCACATGTGTATCGACATCGTATGACGACAAGGATGCTTTGATGACCGACTCTCGATTGCTGCGCAGTTTCATCCCGCCCTACATCCTCAACCGCATCATTGCTCACGGTTCGGAGCCGCAGCGCAACGCCGCGATGCAGACGCTCAATCATGTGCGCAGCCTGTTGCCCAACCCTGGCCGCCCTTCCCAGCCGCCGGCGCGCGCGGTTCTGCCGCAAGCGAGCAAACCCGGGCTGGCCCGGCGCAGCGTGCATGATGCGCAAAACAAAATGCTCCTGCCGGGCATGCCGGTGCGCCTCGAAGGCCAGCCGCCGTCAGGCGATCCGGCGGTCGATGAGGCCTACGACGCGTTGGGCGCCAGCTATGATTTCTTCTGGAAAGTGCTCGGTCGCGACTCGATCGACAATCAGGGATTCGCCCTGATTGGCAGCGTGCATTACGGCCAAGGCTACGAGAATGCTTTCTGGAACGGCGCGCAAATGGTCTTCGGTGACGGCGACGGCGAAATCTTCCAGCGTTTCACCCGCTCTCTGGACGTCATTGCCCACGAACTGGCGCATGGCGTCACGGAGAGCGAGGCGGGGCTGATTTACGCCAACCAGTCCGGCGCGTTGAACGAGTCGCTGTCGGATGTGTTTGGCGTGCTGACCAAGCAATACACTCTTGGGCATACGGTCGAACAAGCCGATTGGCTGATCGGTGCCGACCTGCTGATGCCAAAGATTCAGGGCAAGGGTCTGCGCTCGATGTCGCACCCCGGCACGGCGTACGATGACCCGTTGCTGGGCAAGGATCCGCAACCAGAGCACATGCGCAAGTTCGTCATCACCAGCGAAGACAATGGCGGCGTGCACATCAATTCCGGCATTCCCAACCGTGCGTTTTATCTGGCAGCCCGCGCCTTTGGCGGATTTGCGTGGGAGAAAGCCGGACGAATCTGGTACGACACGCTGTGCGATGACCGCCTGAGCCAGGATGCAACGTTCGACGCATTTGCCAAACTGACGATCGACCACGCCGGCCAGCGCTTCGGCGCCGAAGCAGCCGACGCAGTGCAGCAAGCCTGGGCACAGGTCGGCATCGAATAATCCGAGGAGGCTGTATGAAAACGCTACCCGAGTTAGGCGACGATTCCGTTTTGCGAGTGTCTCGCCAAGGTGGCGTTGCAGCAATCCACAGCCTGAGCCGTCCGCGCGAAATAGAATTCGCGCAATGCGACATCAGTCAGCGCTCAAGGATTTGCTCGGTGCTGGAGGGCTGTTTGCCGCTGGACACCAGCGAATCCGGACGTGGCGATCAACGCTTCTATCAGATTGAGGTGCGCTATCAGTCCGGGGAGATGGAGATGGTGCTGAAGGTGCCGGAGGATCGGGCGCCGGGGGATCTGGTGCATCTTTGGGACAAGGGGGAGCTTTCGTAAACACTCCCCCGGCATTCAGGCCTATCGCTCGACCGGCTGCATCTCGACAATCGTGCCATTGGTGATCATCACCATCACGTACTTGTCATTGATCTGCACCCACTGCGCCTGCTCGATCGGTGCTTTCAGACCTTTGGCTTTCCAGTTCTTCAGAGCCTTGTCTTCGCGCTGATACATCTCCGGCGCGCGGTCGTTGACCTTCAGTTGACGGTCGCTGGTCGGCGATTGCACGGAGGGGTCGCTGGAGGTTTGCGCCGCTTGAACAATGGGCGTGATCCCAGCGATGCCGGCGACAAGGGCCAGGCTGGCAATTAGGGTTTTGCTGTTCATCGGTGAACCTCTTTCAGATAGGTAGTACCTGAACTCCGACTGCGCGGCGCGGGAAACATTCCTTGTTTTTTGGCGGAGATGGACGTTAGAGAGCCTTGTCCATCAGACCGCCATCGCTGGCAAGCCAGCTCCCACAAGGGTTTGTGCTACACCATAATTTTTGACCTGAGCTCCGGTCCCTGTAGGAGTGAGCCTGCTCGCGATAGCGTCCGACCAGCCGATGTCACTGCCGCCTGACCCACCGCCATCGCGAGCAGGCTCACTCCTACAAGAGCAAAAGCAAGATCAAAAGATCGCAGCCTTCGGCAGCTCCTACAGTCTCCACGTTCGCCCTTAGGTCGAGTGTCAGCTCGCCTGCTTTTGATCTTGATCCACGGGCGACGTCGGAAGGCTGAGTGGAGGGATTGATCCGGGCGTGGGAGCGCAGCGACCGTACGACGAAGTCGAACACAGCGCAAGGAGGTGCAGCGAAGCAAACCGGAAACGCTGCGCCCGGATCAATCCCGGAGCGAAGGAACCCGAGCCCCAGCGAGCGGGCCGTACGCCGGGGCAAAGCCTTTTGGGTTACCTTTTCGGCGTTTGGAAAAGGTGACTCGCTGTAAGGGCGGAACCCTAAGCCGCCCTGACCGCAGAAACGGATATGTACCCCGTCAGCCAGAACAAATCACCGCCTGATCCAACGCCTTGGCGAGGCAGGCTCGCTCCCACATTCATCTGCGCCGCTGCCATCGATTGATCCGCCCCACGCATCAATCCATGCCAACAATGCAATTAACAGATTGTTACATCTGCGCCACCATCCACCTCAATAAAAACCGTGCGCCGCCTCTCCGTAGCGCACGTCATAAAAGCGGTGGAGTACTTTTCTATGACAGCCTCAATCCCACAGAGCGGCTCGCGGGCCGGTGCCATTTTCCGGGTGACCTCGGGCAACTTCCTCGAACAGTTCGACTTCTTTCTGTTCGGCTTCTACGCCACGCAGATCGCGGCGGTGTTTTTCCCGGCGAGCAGCGAGTTCGCTTCCCTGATGATGACCTTTGCCGTGTTCGGCGCCGGTTTCCTGATGCGGCCGCTGGGCGCCATCGTGCTCGGCGCATACATCGACGATGTCGGTCGGCGCAAAGGTCTGATCGTCACCCTGTCGATCATGGCCAGCGGCACGATATTGATTGTGCTGGTGCCCGGATACGAAACCATCGGCCTGTTCGCTCCGGCGCTGGTATTGATCGGGCGCCTGTTGCAGGGCTTCTCGGCCGGTGCGGAATTGGGCGGTGTTTCGGTGTACCTGGCCGAGATCGCCACGCCGGGCCGCAAAGGCTTCTTCACGGCGTGGCAGTCGGCGAGTCAGCAAGTGGCGATCATCGTGGCTGCCGCGCTGGGCTACGGTCTGAATCAGTGGATGGAGCCGCAAGCGGTGGCCGATTGGGGCTGGCGGATTCCGTTTTTCGTCGGCTGCATGATCGTCCCGTTCATTTTCTTCCTGCGCCGTAATCTGGCGGAAACCGAAGAATTCACCGCGCGCAAACATCGCCCGAGCATGCGCGAAGTGTTCCGCACCTTGGGCCAGAACTGGGGCGTGGTGCTCGGCGGCATGTTGATGGTCGCGCTGACCACCACAGCGTTCTATTTGATCACCGTGTACGCGCCGACCTTCGGCAAAACCGTGCTGCACCTGAGCACTTCCGATGCCCTGCTGGTGACGCTGCTGGTTGGCGTTTCGAACTTCTTTTGGCTGCCGATTGGCGGCGCGTTGTCCGACCGCATCGGCCGTCGCCCGGTGCTGATCGCTATGTCGTTGCTGGCGCTGGCCACGACCTATCCGGCGCTGTCGTTCCTGGTGCAGGCGCCGAGTTTCACCCACATGCTGCTGTCGCTGTTGTGGCTGTCGTTTATTTACGGCCTGTACAACGGCGCGATGATTCCAGCGCTGACAGAAATCATGCCAGTGGAAGTGCGCGTCGCCGGTTTCTCGCTGGCCTACAGCCTGGCCACGGCGATTTTCGGCGGCTTCACCCCGGCGATGTCGACCTTCCTGATTCAGTACACCGGCGACAAAGCCGCGCCGGGTTACTGGATGAGCATCGGTGCGTTGTGCGCCCTGTGCGCCACGCTTTATCTGTACCGCCGTGCCGGTGGTCGTCTGCAACCTGTCGCGGCCTGAGGAAAACTCGCCATGAAAAAGCTATTTACGGTCACCGCCCTGCTCGCCGGCCTTGCGTTTAACCTCGCGGCCCAAGCCGAAGAACTGAGCGTGATGACCTCCGGCGGCTTCACCGCTGCCTATAAAATCCTCGGCCCGAAATTCGCCGCGGCCACCGGCAACACCCTGACCACCAGCCTTGGCCCATCGATGGGCAAGGCACCGGAAGCGATCCCCAATCGTCTGGCGCGCGGTGAGCACGCTGATGTGGTGATCATGGTTGGCTACGCCCTTGATGAGCTGATCAAACAGGGCAAGGTCGACCCGGCGTCTCGCGTCGAGCTGGCCGATTCGCGGATCGGCATGGTGGTGCGTGAAGGCGCGCCGAAACCGGACATCAGCAGTGTCGACGGCCTGAAGAAAACCCTGCTCGACGCGCAGTCGGTGGCCTACTCCGACAGCGCCAGCGGCGTGTACATCGAGCAGCAATTGTTCAAGAAACTCGGCATCGAAGATCAGTTGAAACCGAAGGCGAAAATGATTGCGAAGATTCCGGTGGGCTCGGTGGTTGCCACGGGCGACTATCAACTGGGCTTTCAGCAGGTCAGCGAATTGCTGCCGGTGCCGGGTGTGAGTTTCGTCGCGAAGATCCCGGAATCGGTGCAGTCGGTAACGCGTTTTGCCGCTGGCATTCCGGTCAAGGCCGAGCATCCAGAAGAAGCCAAAGCCCTGCTCGCTTATCTTGCCGCACCGGCCGCTCAGGCTGACGTGCAAGCCACCGGACTGGACTCGGTCAAGCGTTGATCGATGGCGGCTGGACGCGCATTTCCACGACCAGCCGCTCCAGTTCCAACGCCGCCGGGGTCAACGTGCGATCCCGGCGCTTGATAATGCCGACGCTGCGCATCACCTGCGGCGCGGTCAGCGGCACCCGCGTCAGGATCGGATGATCCGGCCCGGGCATCGCCATCAGCGGCACCGCCGCCACGCCCAACCCCGCCTCCACCAGGCCGATCATGGTCGTCACATGCCGCGTCTCGCAGATGCTCTGACGCTGCGGCACCACCCCGCCCAAGGCCTGATCGAGCAGGAAGCGATTGCCCGAGGTTTTGTCCAGCGCGATGTAGTCCTGCTGATAAAACTCGTCCCAGGTCACGCTATTGCGTCCAGCCAGCGGATGATCGCGACGGCAGGCGACAACGTAGCACTCCTGCACAAGCGGTTCGAACTCGACTTTGGCATCCTGCGTGCCGAGAAAACTCAGACCGAAATCCGCCTCGCCATTGACCACTGCACTCAACACATCGTGAGCGCTGGAATCGAGGACTTTGACCTTGATTCGTGGGAACTGCTGGTGATAACGCGCGACCACACGCGGCATGAAGTAGTACGCCGCCGAAGGCACGCAGGCAACGGTGACATGGCCCAAACGGGTCGAGGCGACTTCGCTGATGCCGAGCAAGGCAATGTCGAGATCGTCCAGCAACCGCTCGACGCTTGGCATGAAGCCGCGCCCGGCCTGGGTCAGGCTGACCTTGCGGGTGGTGCGCTCGAACAGTTTCACGCCGAGGGCGTCTTCAAGCTTTTCGATGCGTCGGCTCAGCGCCGGTTGCGACAGGCGCACGGTGTCGGCGGCCTTGCGGAAACTGCCCTGCTCGACCACGGCGCGAAAGGCTTGCAGGTCGTTGAGGTCGAAGTTAATGGCCATGGCGTTTCCGTGGATTGATTCGCAGGGGTTATAAATGTAACCAATTGATGCAAATTATTACAGCAACACCGAAAATCCCCTGTAGGAGTGAGCCTGCTCGCGATAGCGGTATCTCCGTCGACATGATCGGTGACTGATACACCGCTATCGCGAGCAGGCTCACTCCTACAAGGATCTTTGGTGGATCTGAAATTGATTCAACCCTTATCCTTGTCGCCCCCCGCCGTACCCGTAGTCAGGAGTCTTTCCATGCCCCATGAAGGCAATCTGTTGCAAGCCGCTGTCGTGTTTCTGTTCGCGGCGGTGCTCACCGTGCCTTTGGCCAAACGCCTGCAACTGGGCGCAGTGCTCGGTTATTTGTTCGCCGGGGTGATCATCGGCCCATCGGTGCTGGGCCTGATCGGCAACCCGCAGAGCGTTGCGCATATTTCCGAACTGGGCGTGGTGCTGCTGCTGTTTATCATCGGCCTGGAATTGTCGCCGCGACGCTTATGGGTGATGCGCAAATCGGTGTTCGGCGTCGGGCTGGCGCAGGTGCTGCTGACCGCGTCGGTGATCGGCGTGCTGGCCTTGTCGGTGTTTGGCCAACCGTTGAACAGCGCGATTGTGCTGGGCCTGGGTCTGGCGCTGTCCTCCACGGCGTTTGGCCTGCAAAGCCTTGCCGAGCGCAAGGAACTGACCAGCCCCCACGGGCGCCTGGCGTTTGCCATTCTGCTGTTCCAGGACATTGCCGCGATCCCGTTGATCGCCTTGGTGCCGATGCTCGCCGGCGTCGACCATCACACCAGCACCGCCGACGATATACGTCACAGTTTGCAGGTGCTCGGCGGTATTGCGGTGGTGGTGATCGGCGGTCGTTATTTGCTGCGCCCGGTGTTCCGCGTGGTGGCAAAAACCGGTCTGCCGGAGGTGTCCACCGCCACGGCGTTGCTGGTGGTGATTGGCACGGCGTGGTTGATGGACCTGGTCGGTGTATCCATGGCGCTGGGGGCGTTTCTCGCCGGGCTGCTGCTGGCGGATTCGGAATATCGCCATGAGCTGGAAGCGCAGATCGAACCGTTCAAAGGCCTGCTGCTCGGGCTGTTTTTCATCAGCGTCGGCATGGGCGCCAATCTCAGTCTGTTGCTCAGCGCGCCGATCACCGTGTTGGGTCTGACCTTGTTGTTGATCGGCCTGAAATTGCCGCTGCTGTTTGTCGTCGGGCGTCTGGCCGGTGGTTTGAATAAAGTCAGTGCGATTCGCCTCGGTATCGTCCTCGCGGCCGGTGGTGAGTTTGCCTTTGTGGTGTTCAAGATCGGTCGCGATCAGGGCTTGTTCGAGCCGCGTCTGTACGACTTGCTGGTGCTGACCATCACCCTGTCGATGGCAGTGACGCCGCTGCTGCTGTTGATCTGCGCGCGTCTGGTCAGCCCGAAAGTGCAGCCGGTGGAAGTGCCGGAGCAGTTCCGCCAGATCGACACCGACGCGCCACGCGTGGTGATCGCCGGCATGGGTCGGATGGGCCAGATCGTGGCGCGGATTCTGCGCGCGCAGAACATCAAATTCGTCGCGCTGGACACCTCGGTGGAAACCATCGAACTGTCGCGCAGCTTCGGCGGCGTGCCTGTGTTCTACGGCGACCCGATGCGCCCGGAAATCCTCCACGCGGCGAAGGCCGGCGAGGCAGAGTATTTTGTGATCGCCACGGACGATCCGGAAACCAATATCAAGACCGCCGAAGTGGTGCACAAGCTCTATCCGCACATGAAAATCATCGCCCGCGCGCGCAACCGTCAGCACGTGCATCGCTTGGTTGACGTCGGTGCGGAGGCGATTCGCGAAACCTATTACTCCAGCCTGGAAATGAGCCGGCGTACATTGGTTGGCCTTGGTCTCACCCAAGCCCAGGCGGATGCGCGGATCAAGCGTTTCAAGCATCACGACGAACAGGTGCTGGAAGCGCAACACGCCGTTTACGACGACGCCGCCAAAGTCCTGCAGACCGCCCAGGAAGCCCGGGCGGAACTGGCCAAACTGTTTGAGTCGGATCAGCTCGAAGAGCAAGCGCGCAACAGCTGATCCTGCCTTGCACAGATCCACATGTGGGGGCGAGCCTGCTCGGAAAAGCGTCGTGTCAGCTAACACTTCAATAACTGACAGATTGCCTTCGCGGGCAAGCCCACTCCCACAGTGGTCGAGTCGAACCGATTTTCGTGTACGACATAAAAACCCTGTGGGAGCAGGCTTGCTCGGAAAAGCGTCGTGTCAGCTAACACTTCAATAACTGACAGGTTGCCTTCGCGGGCAAGCCCGCTCCCACAGTGGTCGAGTCGAACCGATTTTGGCGTACGACATAAAAACCTGTGGAAACGAGCCTGCTCGCGAAGGCGTCGTGCTAACACTCCAATAGCTGACAGATTGCCTTCGCGGGCAAGCCCGCTCCCACAGTGGTCGAGTCGAACCGATTTTGGCGTACGACATAAAAACCTGTGGGAGCGAGCCTGCTCGGAAAAGCGTCGTGTCAGCTAACACTTCAATAACTGACAGATTGCCTTCGCGGGCAAGCCCGCTCCCACAGTGGTCGAGTCGAACCGACTTTGGCGTACGACATAAAATCCCTGTGGGAGCGGGCTTGCCCGCGAAGAGGCCGGCACAGTCAACATCAATCTTGCTGAAGTCAGGCCAGTTCCAGCGCGGGCGCAGGCTCGACCGCCGCAACTGCAAACCGATCCGCCAGAAACGGCGTGATATCCAGCGGCAGCGGCTCGTCATTCACCAACTTGTCCAGCAGCACACCGGTAATCGCCGAGGTCAGAATGCCGGTGCGAAAGTGCCCGCA
This sequence comes from Pseudomonas sp. SWRI99, assembly GCF_014270125.1. Classification (NCBI taxonomy): domain Bacteria; kingdom Pseudomonadati; phylum Pseudomonadota; class Gammaproteobacteria; order Pseudomonadales; family Pseudomonadaceae; genus Pseudomonas; species Pseudomonas sp. SWRI99. Next base: position 101,769 of record NZ_JABWQR010000018.1, read on the forward strand.
AGCATTCAGATAACCCTCCACCCCGCGCATCGGTCCGAGGATCGGTAATTCATCCGGCGAGCCCGGGCGCAGCCCTGCCCAGGTGCGTTTCAGGTTGACGTCGGCAAGCTCCGGCAGACAGCGCACCGCGCCCTGCACCAGCCCGGCGATTTCCGGGTAGGTGGTGGTGACGTCGAAGCCTTTGTCCTCGGTGGTGCTGCCGATGAGGATTTCGCCGTTGTCCTTCTGCGCCACGTAGCAGTCGCTGGTGGTCAGGCAGCCGTTGAGGATTTTCGGCATGCGCTCGGTCAGTAGAATCTGCCCTTTCACCGGTTTCACCGGAATGCGAATCCCCGTGGCCCACTCGCTCAAATCTGCCGCCCAAGCGCCGGCGGCGTTAATCAGGGTCTTGCAGTGGAACACGCCCGCCTCGGCCGTTTGCACGCCAGTGACGCGTGTGCCGTGATGCAACACGCCGGTGACGTTGGTGTTGACGAAGAGGTCGACGCCGTTCTGCCGCGCGCCTTCCATATAGGCGTCGGCCAGACGAAACGGACTGACCTGATGGTCACAAAGAAACTCCAGCGCTCCGCGTGCTTCATGGCTGACGCTCGGTTCCGCCTCGCGCAGCGCAGCCTGATCAAGCCAGCGCACCTGGTCGGCCAAATGCGGAATGCAGCCGACGATGTGCTCGGCATAGAGCCGGTCTTCATCGTCATAAATCACGAACTTCAGCCCGGTCTTTTCAAACTTGAAGTCCATGCCGTGGTTGTCTTTCAATTCGCGGTGCAGCGCCGGGTACAGCGCGTTGGACTGCAAGGCAAAGTCGAAAAACGATTCCGGCAGGATGTGCGGCGTGCTGGCGTCCACCGCCACCGCCGCGCCCTGGGTTTCTCGCTTGCGGTTGGCCGACATCATGCGGAAAAAAATCACTCCGCAGCCGAGGCCGACCGACTCGCCAATCGCCCACAAACCGCCGGCCGAAGCGCGGGTCGCATTGCCGGGGCGCTTGGCGTCGATCAATGCAACCTTGAGGTCTTTGCGCTTCGATAACTGGTAGGCGCAGGACGCGCCGATCACGCCGCCACCGGCAATGACCACATCGTAGAACTTACTCATGGGAAGCGGCCTCCGTGCCGAGGGACTGGAACGCGGAAAAAGGCACCGGATCAATCGGAAAGCGCGGGCGCAGCCAGCCGACATCCTGGCGGCCTGTGGCTTGGCGCAGACGATCAGTGCAATAGCCGACGCACATCCGCCCCTGACAATCGCCCATGCTGACGCGGGTGCGCATTTTCAGGCTGGCGATGTCTTGCACGCCCTGCTCCAGTGCCCGATCGATGTCGGCGCGGATCGCGTGTTCGCAGCGGCAAATCACCGTGTCGGCCGCCGGCAAAGCCGTCTGGCCGGCGCCGCGTTCGGTGTAGCGATCCACCGCAGCACGGAAACGCACGATGGCTTTGAGTTTGCTCAGGTAACGGTCGCGGCGCACGCGGGCCAAGTCTTCTTCAAGCACGCCGCGTTGCAGCAGCATTGAAGTCGCGGCGATCCTGCCGGCCAGCATCGCCGCTTCACCGCCGCGAATCCCGCCCATGTCGCCGGCCAGGTGCACATGGGGCGCATTGCTTTGCTGCCAGATATTCGCGTGGGCGCGCAGGTAGCCGTCGTCACTGAAACCGTGGTCGAGGCCCATCTGCTGACTCAGTTGGGTGCGTGGAATGAAGCCGTAACCGACGGCCAGGGTTTGCGCTTCGAAGCGCTCGACCCGCGACAGGTCCGGCTCCCAGGTCGCCGAATACGGGGCGACGCTGACGCTTTTCAGTTCGCCCTCGCCATGGGCTTCCACCACGCCCCAACCATAGTTCATCGGGATACCGTGTAATTTGAGGTACGCGAGCATGCTCAAGCCGTCGAGAAACAGTTGCGGCTTGTTCAGCAGCGCCAGGCTTTCACGGGCAATTTTGCCGAAAGCGCAGGCCTCGTAGACACCCGCCACAGACACACCGGATGCATGCAACTGGGTCGCCACCAGCGGCAGCAACGGTCCTGTGCCGGCAATGATCACCGGCCCTTGCGGCTTGACCACGCCGCTCTTGATTTGCAATTGCAGACCGCCGAGCAGAATGACGCCCGGCAGCGTCCAGCCGGGGAACGGCACACTGCGTTCGTGGCAACCAGCCGCGAGCAGCAACTGCGGGTATTCGATCTGCTGCAATTGCTCCCCGTCGTCCAGCACCACCAGCGCGCGGGTACCTTCAGCGCCGACTACGCGGTGGTTGAGGCGTACGTCGATCAGCGCGGCGTGTTCGTGGAATTCACCATGCAGTTTCCCCAATACCTCTGAATAGCGCGGCCCCAGATAATCCAGTTGCACGCCGTCACGCAGCGGCCCGCGATAGACCACGCCGCCCAGGCGCGAAGCCTCTTCAAGCAGGGTGCAGCGCACGCCGTGGCGTGCCAGTTCGATGGCCGCCGCCATCCCCGCCGGCCCGCCGCCGACAATCACCGGTGGCAGGCTCATACGACCTCCTGACCGACAACGCGGTTGACCTGGGTTTCAATCTGCATGCCGTCGCGCACCACGGTCTGACAGGCGCGCCGCTTGTGCCGACCGTTGACTTTCACCAGGCAGCACTGGCACACGCCCATGCCGCAATAGGCGCCGCTGATTTGATTGTGGTCGTTGCGTGCGATCTGCCGCACGCCGAGTGACTGGATGACAGTGAGCACGGTTTCGCCGAGGGCGGCGCTGACCGCTTGGCCGTTGATGTGGACAGTCATGTCCGCCTGCACCAAGGGCTGGATATCGAAGGGTCTTTCTTGGCAGTTCATTGCGATGTTCGTCCGTGAAAATTTCAGGAGGAGTTTTGCGCCAGCTCCTTGCTGCACTACACCGTGCGCCCCGTTTCTAATGCATTCCAGCGGGGCGGCTGCGGTACTCCATCAGCGCAACAGGGTGCGCGTCAAAGCACTGTAGCTCATACCTCAGCAAAGGCCTGGATCATTTACGTTAGGCGATATCGCCAGAAGAAATATTGATCCAGGCCAGTGAAACGGGTAGGAGGTTCAGCGATCAGTTGGAGAAAACGAACTGGCCTTTGATCTTCTTCGCGCCGAAAAAACCGAGGTCGGGAAACAACAGGTTTTTCAGCCACGCGACGTAGAAGATCATCGCCAGGGTGATTGCCACGCCGACCACCGTTCCGGTCGGGTCATCGCCGTATCCCTTGAACAGGCGCGGCACCTGGCTGATCGAAAGCACCACGTACACGGTGTAAGCGTGAGCCGCGTTGCGATAAAAACCCCAGGCGAACAGCAACGGCACGCCGCCAGCCAACAGCCCGAGGCCGATGGCGAATCCGGTACTGATGGTCAGCCCGAGAAGATAGCCGCCCACCAGACCGATCAGCGCCTGAACATAGATCAGCCCCAGAAGGATTTTGATCTTGCCGGCGTGGCGCTCGAGCAGAGCCGGATCGGGGCGTGAGCCGATCAGGTACGCCAGCGCCTTGTCTTTCAGCGCACCGCCGGAGAACGCTTTGAACGTCTCGGTTTTCGAGCGGCCGGCATCGAGCATTTCGCCGACCTGACGTTTGATTTCCTTCTTGTCCAACGTGTTCTTCCTTAATGAATAAATGGGGGTGAAGCCGAGGTGCACTTCGGGTGCGGATTGTCGCTTTGTTGAGTCGCCGAAAGCAAAAGGCTCAGGGATGCCTGAGCATTGCGCAGTGACTAAACGCAATTTATCGACCTTGTTTAAATCACAGTCCCAGAAAGCAAAAAGCCGCTTCCACCCGAAAGTGAAAGCGGCAGAGGCATCCTGCCTCAGAGGGATCAGTGCACGAACAGGGCGATCAGGATGATGATCGGGATCGGTACGCCGAGAAAGAACAGCAGTAATGAGCGCATGGGGACTCTCCTTTTAACGGACCGCAGTGGTCGTGGTGTAGGTGTCGACTTCGACGTACTCGACCGCATCGCGACGACGGCCGCCGAAGGTGGCTGCGAGGCTGGCGAAAAACGCACCGGCCAACAGCGCGACGAACATCCACAGCGAGGTGTAGGCAGCGACTTTCGCGGCGGTGTCGGCGGCTTGCCGGGCTTTCAGTTTGGCGTCGGCGATGGCTTTCTGCGTGCTGGCATAAATTTCATCGACACGGCGTTCGGCATCGGCCTGGGTCAGGTTGGTGCGTTGCGATACGAGCTGTGCGAGGTAGGTACGGTCCTCAGGGCTGAGCTGTCCGTTGGCCAGGCTCTGGGCGAAGATGCGGGTCACGGTGCCGCGCGCCGCGTCATCGCTGACGGCAGCTGGACGGTCATCGCGAAACAGACTGTCGACGAAGTAGCCGTACTGATCGCTGTCAGTGTTGGCGGCGGCAGAACCGGCCGCCTGACTCATCGCCCCGGCAGCGCCGCCAACGGCATTGGCACCGGCCTGCACACCGCCGCTGACGACGCTGCTGACCGAGCCGACCACCAGAACAGCGGTGACCAAAGTGGCTACGCACCAGGCCAGGAAACCGTGCGCGGTGTCGCGAAAGTAAACTTCATCACCGTGCATGTTGGCCCATTTCACCCGCAAACGGCCGGCTAAATAGCCGCCCATGCCGGAAGCAATGATCTGCGTTACCGCCAGCCAGACAATCGTCGAAATGCCCAGGCCCTTGGCGCTGACGCCCTCTCCGGCCCACGGTGATACAGCCGAAAAGCCCAGGCCGAAACCGAGCAGCACGAGGATCATCGACAGCGCAGCGGCAGCCGCGGCACCGGCGAAGATCGCGCCCCAGGACACGCCGGACACACTGCTCGACTCTTCCAAGGCAGGATAATAGTCATCAGGGGATCTATTCATTGTTGTACTGCTCCAGGCATGAAAAATGGTGTTACAACTCGTCATGTGAGCAAGTGCAGTGACCGTGCCAGTTGCAGCGAACAAATAAATACTTGGTTTTCAATAAGTTATGAAAGATGAATTTGTTGAGACGTTGCAAATTGCAACACGCGCTGAATAACAGCGGGTTTTATGCATTGGCTGAGTCGATCATTTTCGCTTGTAGCTCTTGCTTCCGCCGGGCGTCAGGCAATACACGCCGCCACGCGGTCCTGTGCAAAACGAGCCGGTACCGCAGGCGCAACTATCCTCGCTCTGCAGGAAGTTCTGCGGGCGTACCGACTGGCGTTCGCCGAACATCGCCGCGCAGCTCTTCTTCGAACCGCTGATCGAGCCGTCATTGCACAGGAGCAGATCGCCGTCGCAACGGTCAATTCCGCCTTTCTTGCCGGAACAAGGCGTGTTGGCAGACAGAGCGAGACTGCTGCTGAACACCAGCAAAAGCAGAACAATCGTCCTCCAGCCCCGGCTAGTCAATATAATCACAGCGCCACTCCTGCTGGACTTTATGGCCAGATGATATCAATCTTCCCGTCATTAGGACGCTTGTCCCGGCGAATGGCAGCTACAACATGAAAGTTAATTTAAAGCGTCACGGCAAATTCTTGGCAAAATGCTGCCATTGCGTTTAACCCGATCAGCAGGCCTGCCTATGACTCGAATCTTGACCATCGAAGACGACGCCGTGACCGCGCGGGAAATCGTTGCCGAACTGAGCAGCCACGGGCTGGACGTCGACTGGGTCGACAATGGCCGCGAAGGCCTCGACCGCGCCGTCAGCGGCAACTACGACTTGATCACCCTGGACCGCATGTTGCCCGAGCTGGATGGCCTGGCCATTGTCACCACTTTGCGCACCATGGGCGTAGCGACGCCGATTCTGATGATCAGTGCGCTGTCCGATGTCGATGAGCGCGTGCGTGGTTTGCGGGCCGGCGGTGATGACTACTTGACCAAACCGTTTGCCACCGACGAAATGGCCGCACGGGTTGAGGTGTTGCTGCGTCGGCAAAACAGCGTTGCCACCCAGGCCACGACGTTGACAGTCGCTGACTTGGAACTGGACTTGATCAGCCACGAAGCCCGGCGTGCCGAGCAGGTGCTGACGCTGTTGCCGACCGAATACAAGCTGCTGGAATTCCTGATGCGCAACAGCGGCCAGATCCTTTCGCGGATGATGATTTTCGAGGAAGTCTGGGGCTACCACTTCGACCCGGGCACCAACCTCATCGACGTGCACATCGGCCGCCTGCGCAAGAAGATCGACGCCGCCGGCCACGTGCCGCTGATCCGCACGGTACGGGGCTCGGGCTATGTCATTGCCGAACCCGTCTGACGGCTGGCGCTCCTCCAGCAGCCGCTTGCTGGCGCTGTACAGTTCGCTGTTCGTGGCCTGGAGCGCGATCCTCATGGGGGTCATGTATTACGAGGTGTCCGGCTACCTCGACAAGCTCGCCAAACACTCGCTGATGCAACGTCAGCATCTGTTTTCGCACTTTCGCGGCGAACAGCTTGAAGACGCCCTCGCCGCGAGCATGACCTTCGACATTCGCGGCATCGACGCCTACGGCCTGTTCGACGCCAACGGCGTGTACCTCGGCGGTGCGCTCCAGCAAATCCCCGAAGGTCTGCCGCTGGACGGCAAGATCCACATGCTCGCCGAGTGCGCCGACTCCGACGACCCGACCCTGCCCAGCGACAGTTGCGATGCCGTGGCGACGCAGACCCGCGACGGTCGCTGGCTGGTGCTGCTGCGTGACAACGGCTCGCTGTTTGCGGTAACACGGATCATCCTGCACGCGTTGCTCTGGGGGGTGTCGCTGACGATCCTGCCGGGGATCGCCGGCTGGCATCTGCTGCGACGGCGCCCGCTGCAACGGATCCGCGCGATTCAGGACCGCGCCCAGGCCATCGTCGCCGGGGATCTGGCCCAGCGTCTGCCGCTGTCCAATCGCCGCGATGAGCTGGACATGCTCGCCGCCATCGTCAACGCCATGCTGGAACGCATCGAGCGCTTGATGAACGAAGTCAAAGGCGTGTGCGACAACATCGCCCATGACCTGCGCACACCGCTGACCCGCTTGCGCGCGCAGTTGTACCGCATGCAGCAACAGGCCGGCGAAGGCACGCAGGAGGCGGCGCAACTGGATCTGGTGCTGGCTGAAGCGGATACGCTGATGGCGCGCTTTCGCGGTCTGCTGCGGATTTCCGAATTGGAAGATCGTCAGCGCCGCTCAGGTTTTGTCGAACTCGACCCGGTGCAATTACTCGAGGAGTTACACGCGTTTTACCTGCCGCTGGCCGAGGAAGGTGATTTGCGTTTCCAACTGAACATGCCGGAAACGCTGCCGCCCCTCAATGGCGACCGGGCGTTGCTGTTCGAGGCACTGGCGAACCTGTTGAGCAACTCGATCAAGTTCACCCCCCCCGGTGGAACGGTGATGTTACGCGGGGTCAACGCGGGCGGGCGAACGCGCATCGAGGTTCACGATTCAGGCCCGGGGATTCCCGAGGCTGAACGTGAAGCAGTGTTCCAGCGTTTCTATCGCACCGAAGGCGGACAACCACACAGTGGCTTTGGCCTCGGCCTGTCGATTGTCGCGGCGATTGTCAGCTTGCACGGTTTCAGCCTTGAAGTCGGCAGCAGCGATCTGGGCGGGGCGAAATTGCTGCTCGATTGTCGGCAGAGTTTGATTGAGAACTCCTGATGCCCACTTGAAACGCAACCCCTGTAGGAGTGAGCCTGCTCGCGTTTGCGGTGTGTCAGTCAACATAGGTATGGACTGGGACGACGCTATCGCGAGCAGGCTCACTCCTACAGGGGGATTGTGGTGTTTTCAGGTTGGGTAATTGGCCCGCAGGGCGTCGAGGCCGCCTTGGTAGATGCCAGTGAACAATGCCACCACTTCGTCATCGCTCACGCCGACGGCGTTAAAGCTTCCCGACCAAACGACCCGGGCGCCCTGCCCTTGGGCCTCGACCTTGATCGTTGCCAGATAATCACTCGCCGGGAACGGTGCCTGTTCGATTGAATAGCTGTAAGTCTTCGCGGCGTTATCAAAGGTTTGCAAGCGCTCGATCACCACGGCACCGTCCGCAGTGCGCAGGGTGCGGACACGCCCGCCTTCGCTCAGCTCGCTGCTGGCAATGAACGGCAGCCAATCCGGCAGGGTGTTGAAGCCGCCGATCAATTGCCAGACCTGTTCGGCCGAGGCCGGGATGTCGATGGTTGCGGATGCTGTAGGCATAAAAACCTCTCTCTCGAAGGATTCAGATAGTCGGATTTTAACGGTATGAACAGCGCAAAAACCTGTGGGAGCGAGCTTGCTCGCGAAGGCGAACTGATATTCGCCACAAAAATCTGATGTCAGTTTTTTTGCAGGCGTAAACGACCATTGCTATCCACATCGACACGTAGCGCGTCGTAACTGGCCAGCGTCGCGTGCGCCGTTTCAATAGGGTGTTGATGGGTGGTGGTGATGATCATCAGTGCCGCCCCCGCCGCTTCCGCTGCCTGGATGCCGACGGTGGCGTCTTCGAAAATCAGGCAGTCCGCAGGCTCGACGCCAAGCCGTTTCGCAGCGAGCAAATAACCCGCAGGGTCAGGCTTGCCGGCCTGTACGTCTTCAGCCGTGATCATCACCGCCGGTTCGGCAATTCCCGCTGCTGCCATTCGCCGCAGGGCCAGGTCCCGTGGCGCCGAGGTCACCATGGCCCAACGGTCTTGCGGCAAGCGGTTGAGAAATGCCGCTGCGCCGGGAATCTCGACAATGCCTTCAACATCGTCGATTTCCGCCGCGGTGATAAACGCCGCTTGCTCCTGGGCATTCACACCCGCCAGGTTCAGGCGGGTGATCGTATCGATGGCCCGCGCGCCATGAATGGTCGGCAGAAACGCCTCGACATCGACGCCATGGCGCACGGCCCAGGCTGACCAGATGCGCTCTGCGGCGGCGATGGAATTGAGGACGGTGCCGTCCATGTCGAACAGGAAAGCGCCGAAGGCGCGCTCGAAAACCGATGTGTTAGCAGACAAAGGGGCAAATCCTCTGACAGATGGCCGGGCAGATGAGCACGGCAATGTAGCATTGTCAGTGCAGGCGCGGTGCCTTGGCTTTGAACGCGCTCTCGACGCAATCGAGCAACTGGCCGATGGCCCACGGCTTCTTGATGAACGCGACCGTGTGCTTGACGCCCGAGGTTTCCGGCGTTTCATAGCCGGACATGACCATCACCGGTTTTTCCGGCCAGCGGTCGCCGACCAGATTGGCCAGATCGGCACCGTTGAGGGTGCCGGGCATGGTGATGTCGGTCAGCAACAGCGCGACGTCCGCCGCATGCTGCTCCAGATACAGTGATGCAGCGTCGGCGCTGATTTGCGGTTCGACCTTGAACCCTTCTTCCTGAAGAATTTCGCAGAGAAATTCCAGAATCAACGGATCGTCCTCGACAACCAGAATCAATCCGCCAGGAAGGTGCGCGCTCGACGTAGGTGTAGGGCACATGAACAGCACTCCCCCGAATTACATTTTCGAATAGCGGCTTGAATCCGCTGCTTATCTGGTATGAGCAGCGCGCCTTGCATAAATTCATTTTTGATACAGCTGTTTTCTACAAGGTGTTGTTTTCGGCCGGCAACGAGCGTCCCGAGCGCTCATTTATGGTTAAAATGCCGGCCCTTTTCTGGCCGATCCTGACCGATGAACCCTCAAGCCCTCGCCACCCTCCACGCCCATTTGCTGCCTGCACTGGCGGCAGCACCCAGCGAAACCCGCCGCCTGTTTCACGGCCGCGGACGTTGCTGGCCGGGGCTGGAGCAACTGACCGTGGATTGGTTACAGGGCGTGGTGCTGGTGTCGCTGTTCAAGGAACCGGCGCCGGAGCAGTTGCAAGGTCTGAAGGAAACGCTGCTGCAACTGACCGCTTCGCCGCAATGGCAGCAGTGCGGCGCGCACACCTTGTTGCTCCAGCATCGATACCTGCCGCAAAGCACGGCCGAATGGCTGATCGGTGAGGAAATCGACGAAATGACCATCGTCGAGGGCGCCTTGCAGTACCGCGTCGACCTTGGGCGCAAGCAGAACACCGGGCTGTTTCTCGATATGCGTTTCGGGCGCAACTGGGTGCGCGAACAGGCGGCAGGCAAGCGCGTGCTGAACCTGTTTGCCTATACCTGCGGTTTTTCCGTGGCGGCGATCGAGGGTGGCGCCAGCCATGTGGTCAATCTGGATATGTCCCGCGCGGCGCTGAGCCGGGGGCGCGACAACCATCGCTTGAACGGCCACGACCTGAGCAAAGTGAGTTTTCTCGGCCACGACCTGTTCAAGTCCTGGGGCAAGGTGATCAACAGCGGGCCGTACGATCTGGTGATCATCGATCCGCCGTCGTTCCAGAAAGGCAGCTTCTTGCTGACCAAGGATTACCAGCGTGTCCTGCGGCGCCTGCCGGAACTGCTGACAGCGCAAGGCACCGTGCTGGCCTGCATGAACGACCCGTCGTTCGGCCCGGACTTCCTGATTGATGGCGTGACCCAGGAAGCGCCGAGCCTGCGCTTCGAACAGCGGCTGGACAACCCGCCGGAGTTCCCCGATATCGACCCGCAAAGCGGCCTCAAGGCCCTGGTCTTCCAGCGCATCACCTGACACACCAGCAATTCCTGTGGGAGCGAGCCTGCTCGCGATAGCGCTGTATCAGTCAGCTGATTTTTTTCTGACACACCGCCTTCGCGAGCAAGCTCGCTCCCACATGGGCCGCGGCTAGACACAACAGCCACTGAAGCCACAAAACCTGTGGGAGCGAGCTTGCTCGCGAAGGCGATATGTCAGTCGAAGCCGTGTCGACAGGAAATCGCGGTGATTCAGGACGACTGGCGGTACTTGAGTCGGCCTGCGCGCGCTCCTAGGATGAACTTACGCAATGACTGGACTGATCCGGCGCTGCGTAGACGCGGGTGTTCTGAACCCTAATCAAGCCCACGTCTTGCTGCACATGCCCCTTGAGCCTCACGGGCTCTACTTCCTCCCCATCAAAGAGCTTTGAGGCTCTTTTTTTGTCTGCGCGTATCAGTCCCCAGCCGGCGCCTCAGCGCGAATCGAGCGCCATGCCGCTTGCGCGAGTATTTCGCGATAAGCGGTCGGACTGCCCTTGACCCGACCGGCCAGCCAGGCCCGACAATAGCTGTCTGCCTGGCCGATGATCAGCGATGGCAACAGTTCGGCGGGTAGTTGCTGAAGTTCAGCGGCGCGCCCGGACTCAGCCAGCCATTGGCGCAGACGCAGATTGCGTGTTTTGTTGCGCTCGGCCAGCTCCTCCCTGAACGGCCCTTTCGTCACGGCAAAGCGCGCGTGGTACTGAAAACGCGCCCACTGCGGCTGTTGCTCGACCCAGTCGACGTAGCTGAAAACCAGCGCCTGCACGCCTTCTTCGGTGGTCTTCGCCGCGTCCAGATACGCATCGCGCAGGCGCGCCTGATCCTCCAGCGCGGTGAAAAACAGCGCCGCTACCAAACCTTCCTTATTGCCGAAATGGTGGTAGATCGCGCCGACGCTGGTGTCGCATTCGGCGCGAATCATCTCGATGGTGGTGGCCTCGATCCCCTGTTCGTTGAACAGGCTCAGGGCCTTGCGAAAAATATCGCGCTTGAGTTCGGCGCGGCGGCCGGGGTAGCTGCGTTCCAGTAAATCGGCGGTGTCCATGCTGATTGAGGCCTGAAAACGAGGTTGGAAAAAGGCAGGCATTGCCCGTGATAAAAACACGCCTAGGTTGACAGATTTCCCTCAGACAGAATACCGTTCCGTTACAGAATATTATTCTGTAACGGAACATCATTCTGCCAATCAGCCTAAATCAGGGGTCTTTCTCATGAGTCAGTCGCTCAGCATGTTCAACAGCGTCGGTGCCGATGCTTTCAGCAAAATGGCCTGCCAGTTCGCACCGTATTTCAGCACCATCAATCCGCTGATCAGTGAACTGCGCCCAAACGCAGCCACCGTGCAGGTGCCATTTCGCAAGGAGATCACCAATCACCTCGGCACGGTGCATGCGATCGCCCTGTGCAACGCGGCAGAACTGGCCGGCGGGATGATGACCGATGTGTCGATTCCCGACGGCGCTCGCTGGATCCCCAAAGGCATGACCGTGGAATATCTGGCCAAAGCCAAGACCGACGTGACCGCCGTCGCCAGCGCTGAGGGGGTGGATTGGCACAGCGATGGCGACAAGGTCGTCACCGTCGACATCCACGATAGCGAAGGCAAGAAAGTGTTCACGGCGCGGATCACCATGAACGTCAAGCTCGGTTGAGATCGCAGGCACAAAAAAGCCCTTGCTGCGCGGTTCGCAACAAGGGCTTCTGGCCTACAGCCAAATCAGTGCAAGGTCAGGCGCTGACGGACAAATGCTTCAACGTGGCGACTGGTCTGATCCAGGTGCCGGTCACGCTGTTTTTCCGCATCGAGCATCGCGCGCTTGCCGTTTTTCTGCAGCAGGTAGGTGTGAATCTGTTGCACCTCCAGCGAACGGTAGATCGGCGTCGTGTCGATAAAGCCGCGCAAGCCGTTGCTGCGGTAATGCCGGGTGCTCATCAGCACCTGGGTCTCGCGCTGACCGATTACCTCGAAACCCATCGCCTCGAAATACGGCACCTTGCCGACGCTACACGCCAGTTCCGCATGGGGATACCGCCCGACCATCTCGGCGATCATCGCCCGCGCCACACCCTGACGGCGATGCCCGTCGCGCACGGCCAGGTAAGCGACGCTGCACGCTTCCCAATCACCCTGCACCGGCAGGTATAACAGAAAGCCGATGACCTGTTCCGGGTCGTCATCAGCGCTGGCAACCAGCAACTCCACCTCGGTGCCCTTCTCGCCATTCAACGCTTCCAGATACAGATGCACCTCATAGCCGACCGCGTACTGATAAACGTTGTACAACAGATTGCTCGGGCCGAGGCCGACGGCGCTGATGTCGGTCAGGTAATCGACGACCATTTGCAGGATCTGGCTGTTGACGCTTTCGGGGCATGGGGTTGTGTAGTGGGTGATGCGTGGCATGGGCGAACTCCGGCGGAAAACCGCGACATCATACCCTGTGCTTCCCCCAGGCATGCACGGATCACAGACCGCTCACTTGATCCGATAGTGAAAGGTATTGCGCACCGCCGGCACGGACACCGCGACGCCGTCGATGATCCGCGGCTGATACTTGAACGTCTGCGCCGCGGCCAGCGATGGCCGGATGAACAGCGGATGGCAGCCGTCGAGGACCCTGGGGTTCTCGACCCGGCCCTGCGGGTTGACCGTGTACTCCACCGAGCAATCGCCTTCAATATTTTTGTCCAGCGCACGCTCTGGATACTCCGGCGCCTCTTTGCTCAGCGGCAGGTATTGACGGCTATCGGCGAGCGCCTGCTGACGGGTGCGCTCGGCCTGCTGCGCTTGCTGCTGCGCCGCTTGCTGTTGCGCCAGCCGTTGCTGCGCAGCGGCGGTTTCTTGCGCTTGCTGCTGCTCGCGTTGCTGCTCGACCTGTTGTTCGCGCTGGCGCTCCTCCACGCGTTTGCGGGCCAATGCCGCGGCTTGCGGTTTGTGTGCGGCAGGTTTTACCGCCGCGAGCGGTTTTGCTGGGGCGACGGCAGCAGCCACCGCCGGCTCGACGATCGGCGCAGGTGTGGCAACGGGTTCAGGTGCCGGAGCTGGCGCGGCGGGCGCGACCATCACCAGTTGCGTGGTCAACACGGGCGGCGGTTTGACCTCAGGCGTCGGCGCCGACCACGTGTGGATGAGCAAGCCCAGCACCACTGCATGCAGGGCCAGCGCCAGCGCGGCGGCGAGACTGTGCTGGCGCAAATTCCGCCGGGGCATGGACGCGGTCATCGTAGCAGGACTGTGCATGATCATCGCCGTCATTGCGGGGCCTCGGTCACCAGGCCGAGGTGGCTTACCCCGCCCTGCTGCAACACCGCCATCGCCGCGACCACCCGGCCATAACCGGCGTCCTTGTCGGCACGGATATACACCTGAGTGTCGGGGCGTTGCGCGACAATCTGCTCGACCTTGGCGCGCATATCATCGAGGGCGACGGCGCTGTCGGTCTGGTGCTGCGTATCCAGTTCGCCGCCCAGGTTCCAGTAATAACCACCCTCGGCTTTTACCGACAGCGTCAGAATCTGCTGGCGCGTGTCGCTGGCCAGGGCTTCGCTGGCAATTTTCGGCAACTCGACTTTTACCCCCTGGGTCAGCATCGGTGCGGTCACCATGAAAATCACCAACAGCACCAGCATCACGTCGATGTAAGGCACCACGTTCATTTCGGCCTTGGGGCCGTGCTTGCGTTGCGGCCGGACGAGCATCGTTGTCTCTCCTTCACGCCGCAGCGGCAATGTTCATTGGCGTGCCGTGCAACTGGCGATGCAGGCGCACTTGCAGTTCGTTGCCGAAGGCGTAGTAACGCGTCAGCAGGGTCTGGCTGCGCGCCGCAAACCGGTTGTAAGCGATGACCGCCGGGATCGCCGCGAACAGGCCGATGGCGGTGGCAATCAACGCTTCGGCGATGCCCGGCGCAACCGTTGATAGCGTGGCTTGCTGGACCTGAGACAAACCGAGGAAGGAATTCATGATGCCCCACACGGTGCCGAACAAACCGATGTACGGACTCACCGAACCGACCGTGGCGAGGAACTGCAAACCTTTTTCCAGTTGCAACTCCTGCTCGCTGATGGCCACATGCAGAGCCCGCTCTACGCCTTCCTGGACGGCATCGGCGTGATTGCCGGCGTGCTGATTGAGGTGGCGAAACTCAGCGAATCCGGCATTGAAAATCGGCTCGATCCCCGCCTCGGCATCATCGACCTGCGCCGTTTCGCGGTACAGCGGCAACAATTCCGGGGTCGAACGAAAACGCTGGAGGAACGCGCTCAACTGACGGTCGCGCCGTTGCAGCACGCGGCCGCGCTGGATGATCAGATACCAGCTGACCAGCGAGGCCAGTAACAGGGTGAGCATCACGGCTTTGACCAAAAGACTGGCATCGCTGATCAGCCCCCAGATCGTCATGTGTTCGAGCGTGGCCTGCATGGTGAATCTCCTTGTGGGCAATGGCCGGTGCGGTCAAGGCAACAACCGCACCGCTATTCGATGAAAAATGGATGACCGGTTGATGACGGCTCAGGGCAACTTCAGCGCTTTGGTCACCTCGGCCCAGGGCACGAACTTGAAGTTCTGACTTTGCTCGGGCATGCGCTTGCGGCCGTCCTGCACCACCAGCAAGCCCTGGCTCCAAGGCCCGCCGAGGTTGGCCGAGGTAACCTCCAGACCGTCTGTTTCCGACGCTCCGTCAATCCCGGCGGACGCATTGAGCCCGACCCGGAACGCCCCGCGCATAGCAAAGGGCGGCTCGGCGTCCAGCAGCAGATAGCTGTCATTGCCCTGGCTTGAGACGACGAGGTAATCCCGTGCCTGGCTCTGATACAGCGCCAGCCCTTCAACATCAGCGTGCAGCGGCCCGCCAACCTTGATCACGCTGGTCAGGGTCGCGGGTTGATCGGCACGGGCGTCCACGGCCCAGACACCGACGTCCTCTTCACCAATAAACAGACGCTGGCGCTGGTCGTCGGCAACGCAACCTTCAGGCTGGCTATCGACCTTGAAACGCCGCACCAACTCGCCCTGAACCTTGCCGTCGGGGGCGCCAAGTCGGTATTGCAGAAAGGTGCCGTCCTTGTCGTTGGCGATGGCGTAGATCTCGCCGCTGGCCGGTTGAAACAGGCACAGGCCGTAGATGTCCTGCAACGGCGTCGGCACTTCGCCGATGGCGCGCAGTTGGCCGCTGTGGCGGTCGATGGCGAACAGGCTGAGGCTGTTGTGATCGCGATGACTGGCCACCGCCAGATCCACCGTCTGCGTACCCAGTTTGAAGTGGGCGCGCACATCCACGTTGTTCAGGCGTCCGACCGGCAACTCCTGTACTTGCCGGCCTTGCAGGTCATACACCAGCAGGCCCTGCTTCTTATTGGTGCCGAGCACACGGCTGAGCGACGGTTGCTGCGGATGCACCCAGATTGCAGGATCATCCGCCGCATCGCCCTGACGCGCGACCGGCGCGCTCTGCGCCTGCGCAGTCACGGTGGGCAGCACCGGCGGCAGCGGCACCGGCACCGGCGTGGCTTGCCAGTCGAGATGGCCTTGGTAAACGCGGCCATCGTCATCGTCACGAATCAGCACCTGCAAACCGCTGCCGGCTGGCTGCACAGCGAGATCCTGCGGTTCCTTCAACCCCGCCAAGGGCAAGGTCGCCTGCGCCGTCCAGCCCTCGTCCTGCTGTTGATAGAGGTGCAACTGTGCGGCTTCCGGGTCAAGCCCGAGAATGCCGCCGGGAAGCACGGCCATGGCGCCGGCCTCGCCACTGATCTGGCCGAATGGTTCGCGCAGGGCCACCGGTAAGCGCATCACCTCGCCCTCAGCCTGCGCGGGGTAGGCCCACCAGCCGACGTTTTCTTCGTTGACCAGCAGATGCTGCGCAGCGTCGTCGACCCGACAGAACGTCGCCGACGGTGGCAATGGCAGGCCGCGCACGCGCTGGGCTTGAGCGTTGAGCGTGACGCCGTTGCCCACCAGCCATTGCTCGCCCTTGCCCTCCTCACCGACGAGAAACACAAACAGGTTGTCGGCGTCGTCGCGGTACAGGCACAGGCCGTTCACGGCGAAGTCCCGGGTGGGCAAATACAACGGCGTGCCCCATTGCCGCCGCTCGGCATTCAGGCCCACGACCAGCGCCTGCTGGCGCGCGGTGTCGAGGCTGGCGACCCACGTGCCGCGAGCGGATGCGCGGCTGTCCAGGCTGCTGAACGAACCTTGCAACCGGGCGCGCTCGGCGCCTTGGGCATCGAGCAACAACAGACCTTGCGCGGGACTTATCGCCAGGCGCAGGTCTCCGGGCAGAAAACTCAGTGCCTCGAGCTTGAGCGTCGGCGCCCACGGTTCGAGCGTCAGGCTCGGCGTGGCCGCCAGGGTCGGGCCGGCGAACAGGCTGATCAGCGTCGCCAGCATCCAGCGTTGGTGTCGCGAATGAATACTCATGAACCGGCAGAATCCTTGTCGTGCGTGGATCGACGGCGGCACCCGGCCGCCAGCCGAGGCTTAAAAATGAGTGAAGGTCAGGCCGAGCTTGTAGGTCGGGCCGTATTCTTCGTACTGACCGTTGTAGGCGCGGTGGCCGGTGTAGACGAAATACGACTCGTCGGTGAGGTTCTGCGCCTCGAAGCTCAACTGCAGATTTTTTGTCAGCGAATAACGCGCGCTGAAATCGACGAAGGTTTGCGCATCAACATGCAGGTCATGGTCCTTGTCATCGATCGAGGCCAGCTCATAGAGGTAAGCGGATTTGTAATTGGCCGACAGGCGCAGGCTGACCTTGTCCTTTTCCCAACCGAGCATCAGGTTGCCGACGGTGTCGGACTGGCTCGGCAGATCGATGCTGCGTTTGCGCTGAGTGCCACTGGCACTATCGAAGCCTTCGATGTCGGCACTGGAGCGGCTGAACGTGGTGTTGGCGCCGAGCAACAGGCCGTCCCACGGCGCCGGCAACCAGTCGAACTTCTGCGAATAGGCCAGCTCCAGGCCGTAGAGTTTGGCGCTGTCGCCGTTGGCGAAGGTGTGCGCTTCGGAGAAATTGGTCCAGGCACCGGTGCCGGCAAGGTCGGTGTTGTAGACGAAGTTTTCGATGTCCTTGTAGAACACGAACGCCGAGACCGTACCGGCGCGGCCCATGAAATGTTCGATGCCCAGATCGAGGTTGCTCGACTCCAGCGGTTTCAGATCGGGGTTGCCGAACGTCGCTTCATCGTCGTCAATGACAAACCCTGGCGCCAGTTGGCCGAAGGTCGGGCGCACCACGGTCTTGGTCCAGGCCGCGCGCACCTGGGTGTTTTTGTCCAGTTGATAACGCGCATGCAAGCCCGGCAGCCAGTGGTGATAACGACGCTGAGTCTTGGTGGCCTCGAAGTCGCCATCGGTAGCGCCAGTGCCTTTGGCTTCGAATTCGGTGCCCTCGTAACGCAGGCCGGCGATGAAGCGCCAGTCATCGATGTCGATCGTGTTCATCAGGTAACCGGCGTTGATGTCCTCGCTCATCTTGAAATCGTTGACCGTCGATTCGGTCTGGTCGTAGAAATCCGCACGGTTCAGCCCGCCGATGAGGTTCTTGATCGCGCTGCCACTGATCCCCGGTCCGAACTGACCCAGGCGATAATCCACCGAACCTTTGGCGAAACGATCGAGGTTGAGCTGCGCGTCATTGAAGCCGAGGTCGTCAAAGTCCTCATAGACCCAGGCGTCGAGGTCGTTGTCCTTGTTGCGCCGGCTGACCTTGCCACCGAATTTGACCTGCGAGGCATAGCCGCTCAGGTCGTAGTCGCGGGCCAGGTCCAGGCGCAGGTTTTTCTCGGTGTCGGTGGTGTTCTGCTTTTCCCAGTCGACCTTGTCGAGGCTGAACTGACTGGCGTTGTAGAAGTTCTGGCCAATGATCGGGCGCGGTTTGTCGTTGCTGTAGAAGCCGCTGTCGGAAAAGTCATCAATGCCTTTGAACGCGGCATTGGCGATGTGCCCTGGGCTGTCTTCGCTGGAGCGGCTGTAGCCGGCCTGACCGCTGAGGGTCCAGAGGCCAAGCAGGCGTTCGCCGCCGAGCACGTAGGACTGGATTTGCTGGGTTTCCTCGCGCTGCTTGAGCTTGCGACTGCCTTCGGCATCGCCGAGCACACCGGCCACCTGAGGCTCGGCGAACTCAATAGCGGTCGAGTTACGGGTTTCGCTGTCCTTGTAGCGGCTGTACAGCGTGCGCAGGTAATAGCTGCTGAGGTCGTCAGGTTTGTAATCGAAATTGACACCTGCGCCGGTGCGTTCGCGGCTGATGTCGTAGTCGCGCTGTTCAAACTCTTGCAGTTGCGCACCGCGCTGGAAATCCCAGGCGCCGCCGGTTTCGACGTTGTCCGAACCGAAGTCGCGCTTCTGCCAGCTCAATGCAGCCGCGACGCCAAAGTTGTCGATGCCATCGCCAAGGCTGAACCGGTTACTGACCGCACCGGAAAATTTCGGGCTGGTCTGATGCGTGTTCTTGTCGTAGCTGGCTTCGGTGCCGCCGGTGTAGAACAAGCCTTTGTGATCGAACGCCGAAAGGCTTTTGACATCCACCGTGCCGCCCAGGGAGTTGGCGTCCATGTCCGGGGTGAGCGTCTTGATCACCGACAGCGACTGCACCAGCTCCGACGGCAACACGTCCAATGCCACGGCACGGCGTTCGCTTTCCGGTGACGGCACCAGTGTGCCGTTGATGGTCACGCTGTTCAGATCCGGTCCCAGGCCGCGCACGCTGACGAAACGCCCTTCGCCCTGATCGCGCTCGACGCTGATGCCGGGCAAGCGTTGCGCCGCTTCGGCAACGTTTTCATCCGGCAGCTGCGCCACGCCATCAGCGTGCACCACGCTTTCGATGCTGTCGGAACGCCGCTGTTGCTTGAGCGCCGAGTCGATACTGGCAGCCTGACCCACCACTTCAACATGCTCGACATTGGCGCTGGCATCGGCGGCGTAAAGCCGCTCGCTGGTCATCGCCAT
This sequence comes from Pseudomonas sp. SWRI99, assembly GCF_014270125.1. Lineage (NCBI taxonomy): Bacteria > Pseudomonadati > Pseudomonadota > Gammaproteobacteria > Pseudomonadales > Pseudomonadaceae > Pseudomonas > Pseudomonas sp. SWRI99. Next base: position 121,245 of record NZ_JABWQR010000018.1, read on the forward strand.
GGCCAAGGCGGTCAGGGTGAAACTGAAGAGCCCGACGGTGCCGCTGCGCTGGTACATGTGTGTCCCCCAAAAGAGTCCGGTCCGGCCAGGCAAGTGGCCCGGCAACTGGAGGGGCACGCTAGGGGCGGCGCGTGACGCTTCTGTGACAGGGTTGACGGGCGAGCCGTTTAAGTCGGGGTTTTGCAGGATCTGGCCGGCAGAATGAGCTGAAATGACCTCCCCCACCCGGCACTTGAACCTGTGGTACCGAGCTTGCTGGTGAAGGCCGCGGCACCTGCAGCCTGATCGGCCGCAGACACCGTGCCTTCGCGAGCAAGCGCGCTCCCACAAGGTCGGCGGTGTTTTTTCAGAAATCCCTTGCACGACGATGAGCTGATCCGACCCGCAGCCGCTGTCACCCTACTGTCACAAGCATCTGCTGTGCTGGCGCGCATTGCTTCTTCGCCACAGGATCGCGGCCATGTTCTCAGTGCTCAAACCCCACCGTTGGAAACTTGCGGCACTGCTGGTGGCGGCCAATCTCGGTCTGCTCCTGCATCTGGCCTGCGGAGAACTCAAGCCGATCAGCGAATGGGTCTGGCTCGATATCGTCGGCGAAGGCGGCTCGGCGCTGCTCGCCCTGATCTGGCTGGCGCTGGTGCTTAAAAGCCGACCGGCCGGGCGCGTAACCAATTATCTGGTGCTGGGCCTGAGCGGCATTTTCTTTTCCTGGTGGATCGACAGCCTCGACGAATTCATCCGCTTGCCCGACAGCATCACCTGGGACCACTGGCTGGAATCCGGACCGATGCCCGTGGGGATGGTGTTGCTGACCCTGGGCATTTATCACTGGCATCGCGAGCAACTGGCGATCAGCGCGCAGATGGAGAAACGCGAACGGTTGTTCCGTGAACACCGGCTGTTCGACAAACTCACCCCTCTGGGCAGCGCCGACTACCTCAAGCGCCAACTGGCCGATAGCCTCGTGGAGAGCGTCGCGCAGCAGCAGCCGCTGTCGTTGCTGGTGCTGGATCTGGACAACTTCGCTGCCATCAACCAGGCCTACGGGCACGCCGAGGGCGATGCGGTGCTGCAAGCGTTGAGTCATTTGTTACTGCTCAACCTGCGCCATCAGGATTTGCTCTGTCGGCTGGCCGGCGACCGCTTTGTGGTGTTGCTGCCCAACACGGGCGAACGCCAGGCGCAGGCGATGGCGCAAGAACTGCAACAGGCCGTGCAAGCGTTGGCACACAAGACGCGCCAGCATGGCGAGCGGCTGCAACTGTCGGCCTGCACCGCCGCGGTCATGGCGCTGGAAGAGACGCCCGAGGCGCTGCTCAAGCGTCTGAACCTGGCGCTGGCCCGAGCCAAATCGCCCCTGGCGAAAAGCGCTTGAGGCCGACCATGACCGTCAAGACCACGTGGTACGAAGCCGACAGCCGTTTCATTCCCGGGCATTACCAACCCGCCACCCTGATCGACCTGGCCCTGTCCCGGGATATCGACAGCCACCGTCTGTTGCGCGGCACCGGGCTGTTCCATGAGGACATTCTGGCCGGCCAGACCCGTTTGAGTCCGCAGCAGTTTCTCGGGCTGATCGGCAACAGTCGGCGCTTGCTCAATGCCGACGACAGTAGTTTTCTGTTCGGCCAGCGCTTGCTGCCCGGACACTACGGCGCAGCCAGTCACGCCTTGCGCCACGCGCAAAATCTGCATCAGGCCCTCGACACGCTGATCCAGCAACAGGCGTTGCTGAGCCCGTTGATGACCCCGCGACTGTTACTCGATGAACGCTTCGCCTACGTCTACTGGCTGGACAGCTGCGGTGCCGGCGAGCAATGGCGCTTCCTGCTCGAAGCGGGCATGACCTCGCTGGTGGCCATGAGTCAGTGGCTCAGCGGGCAGCGTCTGCCGTGGGAATGCAGCTTCAGCCACGCAGAACCGCGTTACGTTGAACAGTACTGGGTGCATCTGGGCGAACAGACCCGGTTCGAACGGCCGCTGGACCTGATGCGCATCCCCCGGGAATACCTCGGTCGCCCCTGGCCGGGTGCCTCGGCGACGGCGGGCCAGGTCGCACGCCAGGACGCGCTGCGCGAGATCGAACATCTGGGGTTCGCCGCCAGTTTCACCGATTGTCTCTACGCCCACCTGCAAGACCATGTGCGCCAACCGCCGAGCCTGGAACAAGCCGCTCAGCATTTTTCCATGAGCGCTGCGACTCTCAAGCGCAAACTGCATAAACACGACACCGGGTTCCAGCAACAGGTGGACCGGGTGCGCAAACATGTGGCGCTGTACCTGTATCAGGTCAAAGGCATGAGCAACGAAGAGGTCGCCGACTACCTGCGTTTTACCGATGCCGCGAACTTCCGGCGTTCGTTCAAGCGCTGGACAGGCAGCACGCCCAATCTGATTCGCCAATTGCTCGGCGGGCACTGAATAAGCCAATCACGACTTCACTGTTGCGGCGCCACCACCCTGAATTTGATCGCGATATCCTTGGACACCACGCTGTCCGCCCACTCCCCGGCACCGAGGCCGAACTCGTCGCGTTTGAGGATCAGTTCGCCGTCGAAAATGCCGACCGCGTTGTCCGGCTTCAGCTCCACCGGCACATCAACCTCGCGCGTGATGCCCTTGAGGGTGAGCTGGCCAGCGATCCGGTAACGGTTCTCGCCCACCGGTGTAAAGCGGCTGGATTCAAACACGGCCACCGGGAATTTACCTGTGTCGAACCAGGCCGGTTTCACCAGCTCGGTATTGGCGTCCTCGCTGCCGGCATCGATGCTGCCCAGATCGATGTGCAAGGTGGTGCGGGCGTTGGCGGGGTTGTCGGTGTTGAAGTCCAGAGTCGCCTCAAACTTGCTGAAGGTGCCGTACATCCGCGAGCCCATCTGGTTGTAGGTGAAACTGATCTGACTGGCGCTAGTGTTGACCCGGGTGTATTCGGCGGCCTGCCCGGCGGCCATGGCAAAGAAGGAAATCACGGCAACCAGCAGCAATCGCAGCGACATGGAATTCTCCGGACGCCCGTCGCGGGCCTTGGATGACTTAAGCAAACAACCCGCCGTTACGCCAGCGCCTACACTAACCGCTCGATTTTCTGGTGTTGCCACACCCTTTTGTAGTACAGGGTCTGCAACGCCAGCATGCCGAGATACGCCACCGGGAACGCCATCCACACCCCCTGCAAACCAAACTGTCCGTCGAGCCAGTACGCCGCCGGCAACTGCACGCCGACTACACAGAAGATCGCGATAGCCACTGGCACCAGTACCGTGCCGCTGGCGCGCATGATCCCGCCGACGATTGCCTGGAACCCGAACACCAACAGGCTCCACAGCATGATGTGCAGCAGATGCTCGGCCATCGCCCGGGTCGAGTCCTCCGTCAGGAACAAGCCCAGCAACCAGTGCGACAGCAGATACCCGAGCACGATGAGGCCGCCGGTCAGGCACACGTTGATCCAGAGCCCGGTGCGCAGAATCGGCCCCATGCGCTCCAGACGCCCGGCGCCGATGGCTTGGGCGCCGAGGATCGACGCGGTGATCGCAATCGACAACGCCGGAAACTGCACATAGTTGACGATCTGGGTCACCGCGCCATAAGCCGCCGTCGCCTGTGAGCCGTGCTGGTTGACCAGTGCCAGAATCACCAGCTCCGACAACGACAGCACAATCATCTGCACCCCGGTCGGCAAGCCGATACGCAGGACCTTGCCGAGAATCACCCGGTCCAGTCGCAAGGCAGCAAAGAACTCACGATCCGGCGCCAGCGGATGGCCCTTGCGGAGCAGGCGCCACGCAAGCCACGCCATGGCCGCGAGATTCCCGGCCAGCCCTGCGTACGCCGCACTTTGTATGCCCAGTTGCGGCAAGCCGAACCAGCCGCGAATCAGTGCCGGCGTCAGCGCCAGCCCCACGGCGGTCGATACGATAAGCGCCAGCAACGGCGACAGCGTGTCGCTGACACCGCGCAGCAATTGCGTGAACAGCACGAACACCAGCAGCGACGGCAGGATCCACAACATCACGCGGGCATAGCTCACCGCATCGTCGAGTACATCCGCCGGAGTCCCCAACCCCGTGAGCGCCTGCCGCGCAAACAGGGTTCCCAGCACGGCGGCAACCAGGCCGATCAACACACCCAACAGCAGTGTCGCGCCGGCGATCGCCTTGACCCTATGCGTCTCCCGCGCGCCCCACGCCTGACCGATCAACACACCCGCGCCAGCGCCGAGGCCGATGACCAGGGCAATGAAGAAAAACACGATGGGGAACATGCCGGACACTGCCGCCAGCGCCTGGGTACCGAGCATCTGGCCGATATAAATGCTGTTGACCGTGCCGGACATCGATTGCAGAAAATTCGACAGCACCATCGGCGCCAGAAAAAGCAGATAGGTTTGCCAGAGGGGCTTTGGGAAGGTGGCACTTTGCATTGGTTGGAGGTCCATCTCGACGGCGGAAGGCCTGATTGACGATAGCTTCGGTGAGTTGCGTGCCGGGTGCAATCAACATTTCCAATCCCTGTTGATTGTCTGTTTTGGCATTTGTGTAAATACCGGGCATTGCTTTGTGTCAGTGTGCAGCTGTGGTAAAGCACGGCTTTTCAACAGTTATTTATTGAGGCTCGAATCATGCGCAACGCTGTCAATGTTTTGCTAGGCACCCTCCTCGCTCTATGCGCCGCCTGCACCCAGGCAGCCGCACCTTCAGCGGCGCCTGATTCATTGAAGCCATTACTGTCCACCCTGAATGAACGCCTGAACATCGGCGACCTCGTTGCCCTGACCAAATGGGACAGCGGCAAGCCGATCCAGGACAGCCCACGTGAGGCACAGGTGATTGCCAATGCCAGAACGCTGGCTGCCGAACACAGCCTTGACCCGGACGACATCGCGCAGTTGATTGCCGCGCAAATGGAAGCGAACAAACTGGTGCAGTACGGTTTACTCGCACGCTGGCAAACGGCAGGCGCTGCACCGGACACGCCGCGCCCGGATCTCGCCGCGCAGATTCGCCCGCGTCTGGATGAATTGCAAAAGCGTCTGTTAGCGCAATACGCCGGGTTCGCGCCCTATCGGCAGGATCCCGATTGCCCGGCCTGGCTGACCAGTGTTCGCAGCGGTATGAGCACGGATGCGCTGCATGAACTGGCGCTCATTCGTGCCAGCGGTGAGTTGTGCATCCGGCCGAAACCTCTCTGATTCGCGGGTTTGGATAAACATCATCGGCGTCGATGTTCATCATCACCTCAATGAAGTTCTCATAAAAATTGCTCGGCGTAACATCGGCTCCAGACAAACCAACAACACCCCTGGAGCACACGATCATGAAACGCCAAACCCTTCTCAGCATCGCTTTTTCGGTTTTCGCAGTTAACGCTTTTGCCGCCACCCCGGCACAGATCCTGGTCGCAGAAGGCGGCTCGGACAAGTTGATTGAAAGCCGTTTGGCTGAAGGGGGTTCGGATCGTCTGATCGAACGCCGCGTTGCCGAAGGTGGCTCTGATCGTCTGATCGAGCGCCGCGTTGCCGAAGGTGGCTCCGATCGTCTGATCGAACGCCGCGTTGCCGAAGGTGGCTCCGATCGTCTGATCGAACGCCGCGTTGCCGAAGGTGGCTCTGATCGTCTGATCGAGCGCCGCGTTGCCGAAGGTGGCTC